>JAOPWI010000002.1 GCA_025965755.1 Frankiales bacterium
CCGGCGCCCACCAGCGCCCGCGCCGGGGTGCTGGCCGAGCGCGTGGCGCGGCCGGCCTGCTCGGCGGCGAACGCGAGCATGGCCAGCGCGTAGACGACGATCGCGGCGAACAGCAGCGAGTCGCTGATGCCGGCGAGCCTCTGGACGTCCATCAGGGGGTGTCGGCCTCTCGGTCGCTGGGCGCGGGGCCGCCGGTGGCCTCGCGCAGCCGGGTGCGCAGCGCGTCGAACTCGGTGGCGAAGGCGTCGGGGTCGGTGCGGGCGAGCCCACCCGCCTGCACCACGGTACGGCCGTCCGCGCCGGCCGCCACGCGGACCCACGTCCGCCGGCGCCGGACGAACAGCGACAGCAGCAGGCCGAGGACCATGCCGACCGAGGCGACCAGGGCCAGCTCCTTGCCCGGGTCCTGGGTGACCTGGAACGTCGCCCACTCGGTGGTGCCGGCGTAGGTGATGCTGCCGCCGCCGGGCAGCGTCCAGGTCTCCCCGAGGCGCAGCGCGTGGGCGGCCTCGTCGACCTGGTCCAGCTGCCCCTTGTCGAGCTGATAGACCGACCGCGGGGTGCCGGCGTCCAGCCCCAGGTCGCCCCGGAAGCCGACCAGCGTGAGCACCGGGTTGTCGGCGGCCGGATGGACCGAGGTGACCTGCCCGGTCTTCGGGTCCTGCACGGTCGTCGGGGTGAAGACGCCCTCGAAGCCGAGCTGCCGCGGCTGCGCGTCGGGCACCTTCACCACGCAGGTGGACAGAAAGCGCGGGTCCTGCGGCAGGCAGGGCACCGCCTGGTCCAGGGCGACCTGGCCCTTGCCGTCCTTGACCACCACGCGGGGCGCGTAGCCGTGGCCGAGCAGGTAGACCTTGGCGCCGCCGCCGGTGTCCAGCGGGTGGTTGACGCGCATGGCGTACGGGCGGGGCGCCACGTCCGGGCCGGGCGCCCACGTCACGGCGGCGTCGAAGGTCCGGGCCTTGCCGTCGTCGGTGTAGGTGGCCCGGAAGTCCTCGAGCGTGAAGTTGAACGGCGCCAGCTCGTCCGGATCGAAGCGGCGGCCCGGGGTGATGTCGTCGTAGTTGAAGACGGCGTTGGCGAAGCCGTCACCCTCCTTGACGAGCACCGTGCCCTTGAAGCCGAACAGCCCGCCCAGGGCGATCCCGACGAGCAGCGCGACCAGGCTGACGTGGAAGAGCAGGTTGCCGGTCTCGCGCAGGTAGCCCTTCTCGGCGCTGACCTCGCTGCCGCGCGCCACCGTGCGGTAGCGGCGGCGGCGCAGCGCGGCCCGGGCGGCGTCGGCGGCCGCCTGCGGCGAGAGGTCGGTCTCCCAGGAGTCCGAGACGGGCAGCCGGACCAGGTTGCCGGGAACCTTTGGCGGCTTGGTGCGCAGCGCCCGGGCGTGCAGGCGCAGCCGCGGGACCAGGCAGCCCACCAGCGAGACGAACAGCAGCAGATAGACCGCGGCGAACCACGGCGAGGCGAAGACGTCGAACAGGCTGAGCGCGTCGAGCACCGGAGCCAGGTCCGGGTGGCGCTCGACGTACTTCTCGACCTCGACCGGGTTGAGCGCGCGCTGCGGCAGGAAGCCGCCGGGGACGGCCGCCAGCGCCAGCAGGAACAGCAGGAGCAGCGCGGTGCGCATGCTGGTCAGCTGCCGCCAGCCCCGGCGCAGCGGCACCAGCAGGGAGCGGCTGCGGACGGCCGGGCCGACCTCGGCAGGCGCCGTCGACAGGCCCTGCTCCTCGAGCAGCGTCACTCAGACCACCGTCTCGAAGCCGGAGATCATGACCTGCATCTCCAGCACGATCCGGGCCCACAGGCCCGACACGAGCAGCAGCCCGACCACGACGAGCAGGCCGCCGCCGATCCGGGTGACCAGCGCGTAGTGGCGCTTGACCACCGCGAACGCCCCCAGCGCGCGGCGCATCGCCAGCCCGGTGAGCAGGAACGGGACGCCGAGCCCCAGGCAGTACGCCGCGGTCAGCAGCGCCCCGCGGCCGGCGCTGGCCTGGGTGTAGGCGAGCGTCTGCACCGCGCCGAGCGTGGGCCCGAGGCACGGCGTCCAGCCCACGCCGAACAGCACGCCCAGCAGCGGCGCACCGGCGAGGCCGGCGGCGGGCAGGCGGTGGAAGCGCAGCTCGCGCTGCATGCCCGGGACCAGGCCGAGGAACCCCAGGCCCAGCAGCACCGTCAGCGCGCCGAGCACCCGGTCGACGACCTCGCGGTGCTCCACCAGCCGGGCGCCGAGCCCGCCGAACAGCGCCCCGCCGGCGATGAAGACCGCGCTGAAGCCCAGCACGAACAGCGTGCTGCCCAGCAGGACCCGCCCGCGGCGCACCGTGGCCGGGGAGGGCGGCGTCGCGACGACCACCCCGCCGGCTGTCGCCAGGGCGGCGCCGGGAGCACTGGCCGGGACCGGGCGCTGCGCCTCACCCAGCTCCGCGCCCGACAGGCCGGTCACGTACGACAGGTAGCCGGGCACCAGCGGCAGCACGCACGGCGACAGAAAGGAGATCAGCCCGGCGGCGGCCGCCACCGGCAGGGCGAGCAGCACCGGCCCGCTCAGGACGGTGTCCACGAAGCTGTCGGCGAGCCCCATCAGGCCGGCTCCTTGAGGAGCACCTGGAGCGGGCCGTCGAGCTGGTTGTCGGTCACCTGGCCGATGAAGCGGCCGGCGACGCGGCCCTGCCGGTCGATGAGCAGCGTGGTGGGCGGCGTCTGGGGCGCGAGCCGGGCGAACCGGGTCAGGACGATGCCCGCCTGGTCGTACAGCGACGGGTACTCGGTCAGCTGCCGGCGCTCGAACGCCCGGGCTGCCGTGCGGTCGTCCTTGATGTTGACGCCGACGAACTGCACGCCCTCGGGCGAGCGGCGCTCGTGCACCCGGTTGAGCGCGAGCGACTCGGCCCGGCACGGCGCGCACCAGGAGGCCCAGAAGTTCACGACGACGACCTTGCCGCGCATGTCCGCGACGTCGAGCGGCTGCCCGTCCAGCGTGGTGCCCTTGATGGGCGGCGTGGGCGCGCGGTCCTGCGCCCGGAAGACGCCCTGCGGCCCGGGGTTGAGCACCTTGAGCTTCGGCGACTCGGCCCGGTCGACGTCCACGGCGTCGGTGCCGGAGCACGCCGTCAGCAGCAGCGCGCCGAGCAGGGCGGGCACGAGCCGGCGCAGCACGAGGACACCTCTCGGAACACGGACGGGACCCCTCCAGTGTCGGGCACGCCGGCGCTGGGCGCCTACCCCGCCCGCCGGCCCGTCCACGACGGCCTCTCGCCCCGCCGCTCCGTCGGGGGCGTCAGGCTCCGAAGCCGGGACGCCGCGAGGCCGCCCCCGCCGGCTCGCTGTAGGTGACCTTGACGAGCCGGTCGTCCTCGTCCCAGGTGAGGCTGGTCAGCGACGCGAGGCCGCACTGGCGCCGGTCGGGACGGTGCCAGAGGCGGCGCTGCTCGACGAAGCGGCGGACCGTCCAGATGGGCAGCTGGTGGCTCACGCAGACCGCCTCGTGGCCGCGGGCGGCGTCGCGGGCGGCCTGGGCGGCGCTCAGCATCCGGGACGCCACGACGAGGTACGGCTCGCCCCACGAGGGCGTGAACGGGTTGACCAGGTACGGCCAGTTGCTCGGGTGCTTCAGGGCGCCGTCACCGACCCCGAAGGTCTTGCCCACGAAGTGGTTGCTGCTCTCGATCAGCCGGTCATCGGTCGCGACCGGCAGGCCGAACACCGCACCGATCGGGACCGCGGTCTCCTGAGCGCGCTGCAGCGGGCTGGCCACGACGTGGACGACGTCGCGGCCCTGCAGCGCCTGCGCGGCGTCGCGCGCCATCCGGTGGCCGTCCTCGGACAGCCCGAAGCCGGGCAGCCGGCCGTACAGGACGCCCGCGGGGTTGGCCACCTCGCCGTGCCGCAGCAGGTGGACGGTGGTCCTGCTCACGCCCGGTCCCGCGCGGTGGGTGGGCTCACCAGGTCGGGCGCGGGCACCTGCGCGGCTGCCTTGGCGGCCGCCGGCAACGCCTCCGCCACCCGGTCCAGGGCAGCGCTGTCGTGGCTCGCGCTGACGAACCAGGCCTCGTAGGCGCTCGGCGGCAGGTAGACGCCGTTGCTCAGCAGCGAGTGGAAGAAGGCGGTGTAGCGGGCGGTCGACTGCCGGGTGGCGGTGGCGAAGTCGACGACCTCGTGGTCGGCGAAGAAGATGCTGAACAGGCTGCCGGCCCGGTTGACCCGGTGGGCGACGCCCTCCCTGGCCAGGGCGGTGCTGGCCAGGTCGGCCACCTGCGCCGCCGTCCGGTCGACGTGGGCGTAGACCTGCGGGGTGCACTGCTGGAGCGTGGCCAGGCCGGCGGCGACCGCCAGCGGGTTGCCCGACAGGGTGCCCGCCTGGTAGACGGGCCCGGCCGGCGCGAGGTTGGCCATGACGTCCGCCCGGCCGCCGAAGGCCGCCGCGGGCAGCCCGCCGCCCATCACCTTGCCGAAGGTGAACAGGTCGGCGTCGACGCCGTCCAGCCCGTGCCAGCCGCTGCCGGTGACGCGGAAGCCGGTCATCACCTCGTCGAGGATCAGCAGCGCGCCGTACCGCGCGCAGAGCGCCTTGAGCCCGGCGTTGAAGCCGGGCAGCGGCGCCACGACGCCCATGTTCGCCGCCGCCGCCTCGGAGATGACGCAGGCGATCTGGTCACCGTGCTCCTCGAACGCCGCCTCGACCAGCGTCAGGTCGTTGTAGGGCAGGACGATCGTGTCGGCGGCGCTCGCTCCGGTGACCCCCGGCGTGTCCGGCAGGCCGAACGTCACCAGGCCGCTGCCGGCCGCGGCCAGCAGCGCGTCGACGTGGCCGTGGTAGCAGCCGGCGAACTTGACGACCTTGCTGCGGCCGGTCGTGCCGCGGGCCAGGCGCACCGCGCTCATCGTGGCCTCGGTGCCGCTGTTGACCAGGCGGACCTGCTCGACGGGGGCCACCCGGCGCACGATCTCCTCGGCCAGCTCGACCTCGCCGGGGCTCGGCGTGCCGAAGCTGGTCCCCTTCGTGGCAGCCGTCTGCAACGCCTCCACCACCGCGGGATGCGCGTGGCCCAGGATCATCGGGCCCCACGAGCACACGAGATCGACGTACTCGCGGCCGTCGGCGTCGGTGAGGTACGGGCCGGTGCCGCTGACCATGAAGCGCGGGGTGCCGCCGACCGCGCGGAACGCCCGCACCGGGCTGTTGACGCCACCGGGGATCACGGCCTGCCCGCGGGCGAACAGCGCCTCCGAGCGGGGGGCGTCATAGGGGTACGGGCTCATACGGCCCATCCTGCCGCCTGCTC
>JAOPWI010000013.1 GCA_025965755.1 Frankiales bacterium
TGCAGCGGGGCGACGACCACCTGGGCGTTCCGGTACGCGGAGCGCAGCCACGGCAGGTCGGCCGCGGCCAGCACGGTCGCGGTGGCGCCCGGACCGGTCAGCTCGGCAGCGACGGCCTGCGACGGCAGCCAGCAGTCCGGGACGAGGGCGTCGCAGGGCGCGTCGCCGGACCGCGCGGAGGACGAGCGCCAGCCGCCGGCCGGGTGCGGCCGCAGCAGACGCACGGGTCCGAAACCGGCGGCGGTGGCGGCGTCCAGGACCTGGCGCAGCACCTCGGCCTCGTGCAGGCTCGACATCCGGCGGGTGGCGACCGCCACGTGCCGCAGGACGTCGCCTTCCGCGACCTGCGCCGCCAGCCGCTGCGCCAGGCTGCCGGTGGCCAGGGCCACCAGGAAGACGATGCCGCTGCGGTAGGTCACCGAGTCGACGTACAGCACGTGGCCGTAGTGGGCGGCGCCCCACAGCTCGCGCAGCACGTACGCGCCGGTGAGCCCGGCCCAGGTCAGCACGGCGCCGCGGCGCCCGGCGGTCAGGGCGCCCTCGAGCACGGGCAGCACGAGCACCGCCCACAGCGCCGAGGTGGTGTCGAAGGTGAACAGCGCGACCAGGCCGACGGCGACGGCGGAGTCGACGGCCAGCTGGCCGACGGTCCACAGGCGCGGCCGGTGGCGGGCCAGCCGCGGTCCGGCCAGCAGGCTGAGGACGTTGAGCAGCACCAGCGGTACGGCGGCCAGCGCGCCCACCCACCGGGCGAACGGCACGTCCAGGCCGGGCGGGGGCGTGTAGAGCGCCAGCTGGAGCAGGACGAAGGCGGCCGCTAGCCAGCGGACCATGCGCAGCAGCGCGTCGGTCCCGCCGGCAGTGGCCACGGTGGTGTGTCGGCGGGCCCTCGCCGCGCCTTGAGCGCGCTGCCGGCCGGCTCGGTCACGACAGCGCCCGCACCAGCTGCTCCCTGGACATCCGGCTGCGCCCGGGCAGCGCTCTTCCGGCCGCCAGGACGAGCAACTGCGCGCGGCTCAGGCCGGCGAGCGGCGGAGCCGACGGTCCGGCGCCCGGCTGGTTGGACCGGTTGATCGCCTCCTCGGTGGTGCCGAGGTAGCTGGCGACGACCCGCGGATCGCGCATCACGACGTCCGGCGGGCCCTCGGCGATGACCCGGCCGGACTCCATCGCGTAGATGCGGTCCGACAGGTTGGTGATCAGCGGCATGTCGTGCTCGATGAGGAGCACGGCGCAGCCGAGCTGCGCCTTGATGCGCCGCAGCAGCGGGCCGAACGCCTCGGTCTCGCGCTGCGCGACGCCGGCGGTCGGCTCGTCCAGCAGCAGCAGCCGCGGCCGCTGGGCGAGGATGCACGTCAGGTCGACGACGCGGCGGGTGCCGGTCGACAGCTCGCCGGTGCGGGTGTCGGCGTAGCGGGTCAGGCCGGTCATCTCGACCAGCTCGCCGACCGCCTCGCGCTTGGCCCGCTCCTGCCGGGAGCCCAGGCCGAGCAGGCCGGCCAGCAGCCCCGTCGGCAGGTGTCGCTCCACGGCGACGAGCAGCGTCTCGGTCACGGTCATGGCCGGGAACAGCCGCGCGTCCTGGAAGCTGCGCCCCAGACCGAGATAGGGGCGCAGCTCGGGCGGGGTGCGGCTGACCTCGGTGCCGAACAGCCGCAGGGTCCCGCCGCTGGGCAGGCAGTAGCCCGAGACGCAGTCCATGAGCGTCGTCTTGCCCGCGCCGTTGGTGCCGATCAGGCCGACCGTCTCCTGGGGGCCCACGGTCAGGTGCACGCCGTCGACGGCCCGGACGCCGCCGAACCGCACCTCCAGCGCGTCCACCTGCAGCGCGTCCACCTCGACAGGCTCGGCCGGCAGCGCCAGCGCAGCGGCCGTCACGGGCGGTCCCCACTGGCCACGAGCTGCGGTGCCCGGAGCGGGGGCTCGGGCGTCGCCGGCCGGTGTCCGCGCGCCGCCGCCCAGAGGTCGCGCAGGGCGGGCCCGCTGCGGCGGGCCCGCGGCTGGCCGGTGGCCCTGGCCACGATGCGCGCGACCAGCACGTCGCGGGTGTCGTAGACGACCCCGGCGAGCCCGCGCGGGAAGAACATGAGCACCAGCAGGCCGCCACCGCCGCCGACCAGGAACTGCACGAGCTGGCTCGTCTCCTGGCCGTAGAACAGCACCGGCAGGCCGAAGACGAAGACCGGTCCGAGCAGCGCGCCGGGCAGCGACCCCAGCCCGCCGATCACCGCCATCGTGACCATCGTGAAGCTCTGGTCGGGACCGAAGTTGGTCGACACGTAGCGCTGATAGGCGTAGGCGTAGACCACGCCGGCGACGGCGCACAGGAAGCCGGCCAGGGCGAACGCGACCAGCCGGGTTCCGGTGGCCGAGATGCCGTCGGAGCGCGCGGCGCGGTCGTTGTCGCGCACCGCCAGCAGCATCCGGCCGGGCGCCGACGCGCGGACGTTGCGCACCAGCAGGGTGGCCGCCACGACCAGGCCGAGCCCCAGGTAGTAGACGGCGCGGTCGCTGCGCAGCAGGCCCGGCCGCTCGATGAACACGCCGCCGGGGGTGCCGACGAAGAACTCCTGCTGAAAGACGAAGCCCTGCGCCAGCACGGCAAAGGCCAGCGTCGACACGGCGAGGAACAGGCCCTGAATGCGCACCGCCGGCAGTCCGACGAGCAGCGCGACGAGCGCGCCGACCAGGCCGGCGGCCGGGAGCACCAGCGCGACCGGGACGTCGACCAGCGTGGTCAGGCGAGAGGCGGCGAACGCCCCGACTCCCACGAGCGCGAACTGCCCGAGCGAGACCTGCCCGCCCCAGCCGGTGAGCAGGCAGAGCGAGAGGCCGACGAGGCAGTAGACGGTCACGGCGGTCAGCAGGAACGTCTTGGCGCTCGTGTTCAGCCCGGCCACCGGCAGCAGCGGCAGGACGACCGCCAGGGCGACGGATCCCAGGCCCCCGGCCAGTGCCAGGCGACGCACGCCGGGCAGGGCCGCGACGGCCCGCGGCAGCGCGCGCGGCTCGGCACCGAAGTTGATGGCGCCTGCGGCGTCGCGGGTGGCCCGGCTGAGCTCCCGCGACCGCAGCAGCAGCGCGGCCATGACGATGAGGAAGATCACCAGCTCCACCACGCCGCCGCCGCTGTAGTGGGCGAAGGTGACCGCCTCCACGACGCCGATGCCGATGCCCGCGCCGAAGGCGAGCGGCAGGCTGGTCATGCGGCCGATCAGGCCGGCGGCCAGCGCGCGCACCAGAACGCTGGCGCCGGTGCCCCCGAGCACGAACGTGCCGACCTTGGGCGCGTTGAGGATCGCCGTCACCGCGCTGAGCAGGCCGGCGATCAGCCAGACCAGGGTGGACATCCGCGTGACCGAGATGCCGGCCAGGCGGGCCGCCTCCGGGTTGTCGGCGGCGGCCCGGATCGCCTGCCCGTACGGGGAGAGCCGCAGGAACAGCGCCAGCGCGACGACCACCAGGGGGACGACCGCGACGATCAGCAGGTCCGGCGCGTTGACGACCAGGCTGCCGACCGTGACCGACGCGTCGAAGGGCGTCGGATAGCCCTGCGTCACGATCGTGTCCTGCGCCGGGTTGATGCTCTTGACCAGCCGCGGGATGAGCAGCAGCTGGGCCAGGAAGATGCTGCCGACCATCAGCACCAGCCGGGGCGCGGTGAACAGCCGGCGCACCACGGTGAGCTCGACGGCGACGGCGAGCAGCGCGCCGGCGGCCAGCGCGACCGGCAGTGCGACCAGGTACGGCACGCCGAGGTCCAGGACCATCTTGCTGAGCAGCACCGACGACAGCAGCCCGAGGTTGGCCTGAGCGAAGTTGACGAACCGCTGCGCGCGGTAGACGAGCACGATGCCGATGGCGAGCGCCCCGTACAGCAGCCCCTGAATGGCGCCGAGGACGACGATGTCCGGGCCGATGCTCATCGGGCGGCGCCGTCGAGAAAGACCGACCGGAGCAGGTCGGGTCGATCGAGCAGGTCGGCGGCCGGGCCGGTGTAGCGGACCGAGCCCTTCTCCATGAACACCGCGGTGCTGGCCAGCGCCAGCGCGACGTTGAGCGACTGCTCCACGATGATGATGGTGGTGCCGCGGGCGTGGATCTCCTGGACGATGCCGAACAGCTGCTCCACCACGGCGGGCGCGAGCCCGAGCGACAGCTCGTCGATGCAGAGCAGCCGCGGCCGGGTCAGGAACGCCTTCGACAGCGCCAGCATCTGCTGCTCGCCGCCGGACAGGGTGGCGGCGGCCTGTTTGCGCCGCTGCCCGAGGATCGGGAACCACTGCTCGATCTGGGCGATGTCGGCGGCGATGCGCGCCTTCTCGGAGCGGAAGGAGAAGGCGCCGGTCAGCAGGTTCTCCTCGACCGACAAACCGGGAAAGACGGCCTTGCCGCCGGGCATCTGCGTGATGCCGAGGTCGAGTACCTTCTCCGCCTCCAGCAGGGTGATGTCCTCGCCGGCGAAGCGGATCGAGCCGCGCACCGGGTGGTCCAGGCCGCAGACGGCCCGCAGCAGGGTCGACTTTCCCGCGCCGTTGGTGCCGAGCAGTGCGACGATCTCGCCCTCCGGCACGTCCAGGTTCACGCCGAACAGCACCTGGGTGCCGCCGTAGCGGAAGTCCAGGTTGCGGATCTCGAGCAGCGCGGCGGTGCAGGACACGGACCGGTCGCGGGCGCGCTCGGCCTCGGCCAGCTCGGCCATCGCGTCGGCGATGTCGGCACGCACGGTGCCGGTGCCCCGGGCCACGAGCAGGCCGGCGGCCAGCCCGGGGATCACCAGCACCACCAGGGCGGTGCGGCTGCTGGTCGCGTCGGCGATGGCGCCCAGGGCGATGCCGCCGAAGAATCCGCCGAGAAGCAGGATGAAAATGCCCATCATCGCAAAGGACAGCGCTCGCAGGGCCGGTGGGCTGGCGACCGCCACCACCTGGCGGATCGGCGCGATCACCAGGCCGATCCCGACGTTGCCGACGGTCAGGCCCAGGGTCACCAGCGCGACGGACGGCAGGTAGAGCGTCGCGGCGGTCACGACGGTGAAGAAGATGAGCCCTGCCCCGGCCAGGTAGAGCGGCCAGGACGGGTCCACCCGAAACAGCCGGTCGCCGACCACGCCGCCGATGGTGAGGCCGACCAGCGTGCCGAGGCCCGCGATCGCGAAGGCGGCGCCCCGGCCGAACGACCCGACGCCGAGCTCCTCCTCGAAGAACTGGCTGATCAGCACCGGGCCGCTGACCAGCCCGAAGCCGAGGAAGCCGATCCCCAGGTACAGCGAGCGCAGGGTCGGGATGGCGAGCAGCCGGCGCATGCCGGTGGCCAGCTCGACCGGCGGACCGAGTGGGACGTCCACGCCGCCGGTGCTGCCGGCGTCGACGGCGCCGCGGGGCGGCTCCTTCAGCCGGACGGCCAGCAGGGCCACCGCCAGTCCCAGCGGTGCCATGGCGACGAACGCCCAGCGCCAGCCGGCGGTGCCCCCGACCAGTGCGGCGATACCGCCGGCGAGCAGCGGCCCGAGGATGTTGCCGATCGGGTTGGCGGCCTGGTGCGCGCCGTACGCCCGGCCGCGGGCGGCCAGCGGGTAGTAGTCGGCGATCAGGCTGCCGTGCACCGGCTCGGCCGCCGCCTGACCCAGCCCGCTGAGGATGCGCACGACCGTGAGCTGGACGCTGGTGAGGACCACCGCGGTCAGCAACGTGAACGCTGACCACACCGCGGCCGCCCAGACCACGAGCCGGACCCGGTTGCCCCGGTCGGCCAGCACCGCGAACGGCAGGGCGCCGGCGACCACCAGGATGGCGCTGACCCCGTTGATGCCGTTGATGGCCGCTTGCGACAGCCCGAAGGTGTCGCGGATGTCCGGGGCCAGCGTGATGAACGCCGCCCGGTCGAGGTTGTCCACCAGGTTGATCGACCCCAGCGTCAGCAGCGGAGCCGCGCCGTAGCGGCGCACCACGTCGCCCAGAGAGCTCGACCCGCCGTCCGCGGTGATCGGCAGCGGCGGCGCGGCGGGGTCGGCGGGCCGTTGGCCGACCGGCTCCTCGCGGAGCAGGTCGCTCGTCAGTCCGGTGAGCGCGGACGGGCCCGTCACGAGTAGTCGTCGAAGCAGGGCTTGGTGGTGCGGAACTGCTTGGCGGCGTAGCCGTCGCTCGCCTCGTACCGGAACTGGACGACCGCGAGCTTGTCGGAGCCGTCGAACTTGCCCTCGCCGAACGTCATGCTGCAGTACTGCGCCTGCTGGGAGAAGGTCCCGGTCAGCTGCATCGCCCTGCCCCACAGCGCCCGGGTGAGCTGGGTCCCGGACTTGACGGCGGCCTGGTGCCAGAGCGTGATGATCGAGCCGAGGCTGTAGTTCAGTGCCCGCTGGCCGTCCTGCGCCTCCTTGCCGTTGCCCTCGCTGGCGTAGCCCTGCGGATAGGTCCGCTGGTAGACGGCGTCCGCCGCCTTGCTGAAGGCGTTCTCGGCGTAGAGCTTGCGCGCGCCGCTGTGCGTCGTCGTCAGGCACTGGGTCTTGTCGAACGACCGCTGCGGGTAGGTCGCGGTCGTGAAGGCCTGGCAGCCGAAGTACTGGTCGCTGTCGTTGTAGCGGGGAAAGTAGCCCTGGCCCTCCGCGACCTGCATGAACTGCGACTTGAAGATCAAGTTCATCGAGAAGTCGACGAAGGTGACGCCCTTCTGCCGCATCTCAAGGACCGCGTTGTTGACCTGCCGCACCGCCTGGTCGCTGTCGCTGGCCAGCTTGATGACGCTCACCGGCTTGATGCCGTTCTTGCCCAGCTCGGGCAGCAGCGTCTTCTCGACCGACGGCGCGACGTTGGGAATGTCGTGGTAGATCACACCGACCTTGTCCGACGGCCGCAGGTAGCCGCCGGCCTTGAGCCACCGGGCCTTGTTGCGGTTGATCCGGTCCTTGTTCATGAACGTGGCCCACAGGTAGGGCTTCGCGTCCTGGTACCACTGGGCCGGCTCGGGATCGGTGCCGATGAAGGGCGTCTTGTTCTCCTTGGCGATGCACAGCTGGGCCACCGAGTCGTAGCCGCCGGTGCTCAGCACCGAGAAGACCTTCACGTCGCGGGTCATCGTCTTGCAGGCGGCCTGCTGGTTGTCCACGCTCAGCACGTCGAACTCCTGCGTGACCGGGACCACCGTGCGGCCGTTCACGCCGCCGGTGCGGTTGATCTCGTTCGTCCAGGCCTTGATGACCTTCTCCTGGTCGCCGGCGACCCCTGCCTTGAAGCCGGCGGCGGACAGCTGGCTGGTGTTGGCGATGAGAAAGCCCAGCGTGATGCTGTCCTTGGTGACGCCCTGGTCGGT
>JAOPWI010000015.1 GCA_025965755.1 Frankiales bacterium
GCCGGCGCGCAGGCCGGCGCGCAGGCCGGCGCTCACGGCCGCTCGAGCAGCGGGTCCAGGCCGTCCAGCGCCGACCCGCAGGCGCAGTCGCGGCCGGTCGGCAGGGCCTGCGCCACGTCGAGCAGCAGCGTCCGCAGCCGGGCGGTGTTGTCCGCGAAGACCCGGAAGACCTCCTCCTGGGTGACCGGCTCGCCGCCCGCCACTCCGGCGTCGAGGTCGGTGACCAGCGCGACGGAGGTGTAGCAGAGCGCCAGCTCCCGGGCGAGGACCGCCTCCGGGTGGCCGGTCATGTTGACCAGCGACCAGCCCTGGTCGGCGAACCACTGCGACTCCGCCCTCGTCGAGAACCGCGGACCCTCGATGACCACCACCGTGCCGCCGTCGGTCGCCGGCCAGCCGGCCGCGGCCGCCCGGTCCAGCACCGTGGCCCGGCCGACCGGGCAGTACGGGTCGGCGAAGCTGACGTGCACCGCGCCCTGCTCGTGGAAGGTCTGCGCGCGCCCCGAGGTGCGGTCCACCAGCTGGTCCGGCACGACCAGCGAGCCCGGGCCCAGGTCCGGCGTGAGCCCGCCGACCGCGCAGGGCGCCAGGACCTGGCGCACGCCGACGCTGCGCAGCGCCCAGAGGTTCGCCCGGTAGGGGATGCGGTGCGGGGGAAACCGGTGGTCCGCGCCGTGCCGCGGCACGAAGGCCACCGACCGGTCGCCGATGTGGCCCAGCACCAGCGGGTCGCTCGGCGGGCCGTACGGGGTGTCGACCTCGACGGCGTGGGCGTCCTCGAGCAGGGCGTACAGCCCCGACCCTCCGATGACCCCGACCTCGGCCTGCTGCTGGTCCACGCGTCCTCCTCGCTCCGGCGGCGACCCTAGGGCGCGGCGGCGCGCAGCGGGGCGGGCAGGTGCGCTGTCCCCAGCTCGGGGGCGGGGGGTTGACCGCGGACGGTCAGGCGGACGGTCAGGCGGAGGAGGCCGCGGGGGCCGACGTGCTGGGGGTGCTGGCGGGCGAAGACGCCGGCGCGGAGCCGGAGCTCGAGGAGTCCGACGAGCCCGAGCCCGAGCCCGAGGACGACGAGGAGCTCGAGGAACTCGAGGAGCTCGACGACGAGGAGCCCGAGCTCGACGAGGCGGCAGCGCTGCTCTTGTCGGCCTTGCGGCTGTCGGTCTTGTAGAAGCCCGAACCCTTGAACACCACGCCGACGGCGCCGTAGACCTTGCGCAGCTTTCCGCCGCACTCGGGGCACTCGGTCAGTGCTGCGTCGCTGAACGACTGGACGGCTTCCAGCTCGTGCTGGCAGGCCGTGCAGGCGTACTGGTAGGTCGGCACGGTCACTCCTGTTGGCACTCGGGCGGGTCGAGTGCCAAAGGATACGACGGATCTCCACGGGAGGCAGATGGTTGCCACGTCAACCACGCCGTCGTACGCTGGCGGCATGGGCATCCACCGTCTGAACCACGCCGTCCTCTACGTCCGCGACGTGGCCCGCAGCGTCGCGTTCTACCGGGACGTCCTCGGCTTTCGCGTGACCCGCGAGCTGGGCACGGCCGCGGCCTTTCTGCAGGCGCCGGACTCGACCAACGACCACGACCTCGGGCTGTTCCAGGTGGGCGCGGACGCGGCCCCGAGCCCGGCCGGCCGGGGCGCGGTCGGCATGTACCACCTGGCCTGGGAGCTGAGCACCCTGGAGGAGCTGGAGCAGCACCGGCACCGGCTGGCCGAGGCCGGCGCGCTCGTCGGCGCCAGTGACCACGGCACCACCAAGAGCCTCTACGCGCAGGACCCCGACGGCCTGGAGTTCGAGATCGTCTGGATCGTGCCCGCGGCGCTGCTCGACGAGGCCGCCGTGCAGGCCTCCGCGGGCCGCCCGCGCCCGCTCGAGCTGGCCAGGGAGATCCAGCGCTACGGCGCGGGCACCCGCGGCGGCGTCGGGATCAGCGTTCCGGCCTAGTCGTCGACCCCGACGGCGACGTCCAGCCGGCCGGAGTGCACGTCGTAGACCGCGCCGATGACCGGCAGGCCGCTGGCGAGGTACGGCGAGCTGCGTACCCGCTGGACGTCGTGGCGCAGCACGGCCTGCTGGTCGCGGATGGTGTGGAAGTCCACGCTGCGGCTGTCGATGCCGGTCTCCTCGGCGATGCGCCGGTGCACCTCGTCGTCGTCGGCCTTGGTCATGCCGCAGTCGGTGTGCGGCACGACCATCACCCGGTCCACGCCGAGCAGGTGGTGCGCCAGCACGAGGGAGCGCAGCACGTCGTCGGTCACGCGGGCGCCGGCGGTGCGCAGGATCTTGGCGTCGCCGGGCAGCAGCCCCAGCATGCGCAGCGGGTCGATGCGCGAGTCCATGCAGGTCACGACGGCGAGCCCGCGGGCCGCCCGGCCCTCGAGGCCCTCGTCGTGGAACTGCTGCTGGAAGAGCGCGTTGGCGGTCAGAACGTCGTCAAAGGAGCCCACCCGGTCATCGTGCCAGCCCAGCTGCACGAGCCCGCCGGCAGGCGTCACCGCAGCCCGGACCGGCACGTCGTGATCCTCGCGCGGCAGCGCGTCGAGCAGCTCGCCGTCGTACAGGCAGGCCACCGTGCGCGCGCTGGTGCGGGCCAGCGCGCGGTCGTAGGAACCACCGCCCCGGCCCAGCCGGGTGCCCGCCCGGTCGGCGGCCAGCGCGGGCACCAGCACCAGGTCGCAGTCGGCGAGGACGGCGGGTCCCTGGCGCGGGCCGCTGGGCTCGAGCAGGCCGTGCGGCCCGGGTACCAGCGGGCCGGTCGCCCAGTCGAGGTCGCCGTCGGGCAGCAGCACCGGCAGCAGCACGTCGTCCCGCAGGGCGTTGAGCGCCGTCGTGGGCGGCTCGGTGCCGATCGAGACGTACGACGCGACCCGGCGGGCAGCCCGGACCAGCGGCTCGAGCGTGTCCGCCAGGGCGGCGCCGGCCCTGTGCCGGTCGGCCTCCGACCGCGCGTCGCGGGCCGCCTGCAGGACCCGGCGCGCGCGCTGCTTGTCGGCGGTCACGCGGCCGAGTCTGCCGCCCGGACCGCCTGCGGGGACGTGAGCCTGCGCACACGGGCGGCGGCTAGGGTCCCGGCATGCCTGCCCCGCGCCCCGTGACGAAGGCCGTGATCCCCGCCGCCGGCCTCGGCACCCGCTTCCTGCCGGCGACCAAGGCCTCGCCCAAGGAGATGCTCCCGGTCGTCGACAAGCCGGCCATCCAGTACGTCGTGGAGGAGGCCGTCCGGGCCGGCCTCGACGACGTGCTCATGGTGACCGGGCGCAACAAGCGGCCGCTCGAGGACCACTTCGACCGCAACGTCGAGCTGGAGCACGCCCTGCAGGAGAAGGGCGACCTGGCCAAGCTGGCGCTGGTCCACGAGGCGAGCCAGCTCGCGACGGTGCACTACGTGCGCCAGGGCGACCCCAAGGGACTGGGCCACGCGGTGCTGGCCGCGGCGCAGCACGTCGGCGACGAGCCGTTCGCGGTGCTGCTCGGCGACGACCTGATCGACGAGCGCGACCCGCTGCTCGAGCACATGATCGCGGTCCAGCAGCGGGAGGGCGGCAGCGTCGTCGCGCTCATGGAGGTGCCGATCGAGGCCATCTCGCTGTACGGGTGCGCGGCCATCGACGGCCCGCCGGGCGACGTCGTCCGCATCACCGGCCTGGTGGAGAAGCCCCCGGCCGACGAGGCGCCGAGCAACCTGGCGATCATCGGCCGCTACGTGCTCTCGCCCAGCGTCTTCGCCGTCCTGCGCCAGACGCCCCCCGGCCGAGGCGGCGAGATCCAGCTGACCGACGCCATTCAGGCGCTGATCGCCACCGAGCCGGTGCACGGCGTCGTCTTCCGCGGCCGCCGCTACGACACCGGCGACCGGCTGGACTATCTCAAGGCCGTCATCCAGCTGGCTGCCGACCGCGACGACCTCGGCCCGCTGCTGGTCGACTGGCTGCGTGGGTGGCTGACGACGCGTGGCTGAGGACCTCATGGGGGTCGACGAGCACCTGGCGGACATCCTCTCGGTGGTCGGCCCGCTGAGCCCGCTGGACCTCGGGCTGCTCGACGCCCACGGCTGCGTGCTCGCCGAGGACGTCGTCGCGCCCGGCCCGCTGCCCAGCTTCGACAACAGCGGCATGGACGGCTACGCGGTGCGCGCCGCCGACGTGACCAGGCCCGGCACGGTGCTCCCGGTCGTCGGCGACGTGGCCGCCGGCCCGGCCAGCCCGCTCCGGGTGCAGCCGGGCCTGTGCGTCAGGATCATGACCGGCGCCGCCATGCCGGCCGGCGCGGACACCGTCGTCCCGGTCGAGCACACCGACGGGGGGGTCGCCTCGGTCCGCATCGACCGGGTGCCCGTCGTCGGGGCGTACGTCCGGCGGGTCGGCGAGGACGTGCAGGCCGGCGAGCTGGTGCTCGAGAAGGGCAGCTACCTGGGCGCGGCCCAGGTCGGCCTGGCCGCCGGCGTCGGCCGCTCGCGGGTGCTGGTGCGCCCCCGCCCCCGGGTCGTCGTGGTGTCCACCGGGAGCGAGCTGGTGGAGCCCGGCACGCCGCTCGGCCCGGGGCGCATTCCGGACAGCAACTCCCTGGCGCTGACCGCCGCGGCGCTCGAGGCCGGCGCGATCGCCTACCGGGTCGGCATCGTCCCGGACGACCCGCGCAAGCTGCTCGACACGCTCGAGGACCAGCTCGTCCGGGCCGACGTGCTCGTGACCAGCGGCGGCGTCTCGGTCGGCGCGTACGACGTGGTCAAGGAGGTGCTCAGCCGGCTGGGCACCGTGCGCTTCAGCAAGGTGGCCATGCAGCCCGGCATGCCGCAGGGCTTCGGCACGATCGGCCCGGACTCCACCCCGGTGTTCGGCCTGCCGGGCAACCCGGTGAGCGCGCTGGTGTCGTTCGAGGTCTTCGTGCGCCCGGCGCTGCGCCGCATGCTCGGGGCCGAGCCGCTGTCCCGGCCGCAGGTCGCCGCCCGCACGACGGAGGAGCTGCGCTCGCCGAAGGGCAAGCGCACCTTCGTCCGGGTGCGGCTGGACGTGCGCGACAAGACGTACGCCGTCACGCCGGTCTCCGGGGCCGGCTCCCACCTGCTCGCCGGAATGGCCCGGGCGAACGCGCTCGCGATCGTGCCGGAGGACGTCGAGCGGGTGAACAAGGGCGAGCAGGTCCAGGTCATGCTGCTGGAGAGGCGGAGCCGGTGAGCGGTTTCACGCACCTCGACGACGCGGGCGCGGCCCGCATGGTCGATGTCACGGGCAAGGACGTCACCGCCCGTACCGCGACCGCCACCGGTCGGGTCGACCTGTCGACCGCGTGCGTGGCGCTGCTGCGCGGCGAGGGTGTGCCCAAGGGCGACGCCCTGGCCGTCGCCCGCATCGCCGGGATCATGGGCGCCAAGCGCACCCCCGACCTCGTGCCGCTGTGCCACCCGATCGGCCTGTCCGGCGTGACGGTCGACCTGGCCGTCGACGACGGCGGCGTGGCCGTCACGGCAGTGGCGAAGACGGCCGACCGCACCGGCGTGGAGATGGAGGCCCTGACCGCGGTCAGCGTCGCCTGCCTCGCGCTCGTCGACATGGTCAAGGCCGTCGACCCGCGCGCCGTCATCACGGGCATCCGGGTCGAGGAGAAGACCGGCGGAAAGACCGGGTCGTGGCGGCGCTGACCGGCCGCCGGGGGCGGGTGGTCACCGTCTCCGACCGCTCGTCGGCCGGGGTGCGCGAGGACACCTCCGGGCCGCTCCTGGCCGGGCTTCTGCGTGACCTGGGCCTCGCGGTGGACCAGGTCGTGCTGGTGCCCGACGAGGTCGGCGCGGTGCGGGCTGCGCTGCGCGCGGCGGTCCAGGACGGGTGCGACCTGGTGCTGACCACCGGCGGCACCGGGCTGTCGCCCCGCGACGTCACGCCGGAGGCCACCCGGCCGCTGCTCGACCGGGAGCTGCCCGGCATCGCCGAGGCGCTGCGGGCCGACGCCCGCGCCCGGGTGCCGACCTCGGTCCTGTCCCGCGGGCTGGCCGGGACCATCGGCACGACCCTGGTCGTGAACCTGCCCGGCTCGACCGGCGGGGTGCGCGACGGGGTGGCTGTGCTGGCCCCCGTCCTGGCGCACGCCCTGGCCCAGCTGCGGGGCGGCGACCACTGATGGGCGGGGCGCCCGGCTGGCCCGCGGTGCTCGCGGTCGGACCGGTCGCGCTGCGGCCGCTGCGGGTGCGCGACGCCCTCGCCTGGTCCCAGGTCCGGACCGCCAACGAGGCCTGGCTGGCGCCCTGGGAGGGACGGCCGGAGAGCGCCCCGCCGGCCAGCTGGGCCGACCGGCACACTCCGGCCGTCTTCACGGCGATGCTGCGCACGGTCCGGCGGGAGGCCCGGGCCGGCCGCACCCTGCCGTTCGCCATCACCTACGACGGCCGCCTGGCCGGTCAGCTGACGCTGGCCGGCGTGGTGCGCGGCGCCTTCGACAACGCCTTCGCCGGATACTGGGTCGACGGTCGGCTGGCCGGGCGCGGCATCGCGACGACCGCCCTCGCGCTCGCTGTGGACCACGCCTTCGGCCCGGCCGGGCTGCACCGCGTGGAGGCCAACATCCGGCCGGAGAACGTCGCTTCCCGCCGGGTCGTCGAGAAGCTCGGCTTCCGCGAGGAGGGGCTCGCGCAGCGCTACCTGTACATCGACGGCGCGTGGCGCGACCACGTGTCGTACGCCGTCACCCGTGAGGACGTTCCCGGCGGCCTGGTGCGCCGCCGGCACCGCGGCTGACCTGCCGCGTCAACGCTCGGCGCGCCTCCGCCACCGGGGGCGGGCACCTCACTACGGTCCGCCTGTGGGCAGCGGACTGATTCTCCTTCTGATCGTCGGAGCATGGCTCGCCGTGCTCGTCCCGATGGCCCTGCGGTCGCACGACGCGGGCTCGTCGCTCCGCTCGACCGAGCGCTTCGGCGACGCCATGCGCGTGCTGTCGCGGCGCGACGGGTCGAGAGCGGAGCGGGCGGCCTCGGCGACGCGCGACGGCGGCGCCTTCGGCGACTGCGACTCGTTCGGCGAGAGCGGGGTGCCGGCCACCGACCGGGAGCTGCCGCCGTTCGAGGCGATGCTGCGGTCCGAGCGCAACGCGCCCGCGCCGCCGCTGACCGCCGTCCAGCGCCGCCTGCGCGTGCTCCTGACGCTGGTCGGCGGGACGGTCAGTGCGCTCCTGCTCGGCATCGTCCTGCGGCCCGCGCTCTGGGTGGGTCTGGGCCTGCTGGTGCTGACGGTGGCCTTCTGCGCCCACCTGCGCCGTCTCGCCCTGCTGCGTGCTGCCCGGCTGCACGCCGAGGCTGCGCCGGTCGAGCCGCACTGGGTCGCCCCGGTCGTGCGCGGCATCCCCGACCGCATGCCGGCCCGTCCGGCCCCGCTGCT
>JAOPWI010000038.1 GCA_025965755.1 Frankiales bacterium
GCCGCGTCCCCGGGCCGGCTCGGGTGGCCGCCGCCGGCTCACACGGCGCAGGCGTCGCCCTCGCAGCCGGGTGCGCCGTCGGCGGGCACCATCTCCAGGACGGTGCGGGTGCTCCACGCGCGGTCGAGCGCCCGCAGCAGCCGGTCCGGCGTCTGCGCGCCGGAGATGCCGAAGCGGCCGTCCACCACGAAGAAGGGGACGCCGGTGATGTCGAGCTCCGCGGCCCGCTCCTCGTCGGCGAGCACATCCCTCGTGTAGCGGTCGCCGGCCAGCACCTCCCGGACCTCGACCTCGTCCAGGCCGACCTCGACCGCCAGAGCGGTCAGCTCGTCGTGGTCGCTGACCCGCAGGCCCTCGCTGAAGGTGGCGCGGTCCAGCCGCTCCTTGAGCGGATCCTGCACGCCGCGCGCGAGGGCGAGGTGCAGGAGGCGGTGCGCGTCGAAGGTGTTGCCGGGGCGGGCGAGGTCGAACCGGAAGTCCAGCCCGACGGAGGCGGCCACGCCGGTCATGTTGTCGATCATGCCCTGAGCCTGCTCGAGCGAGCAGCCGTACTTCTCGGCGAGCCGCTGGGCGTACTGCCCCTGCACGGCCGGAGAGCGGGACGCGGTGCGGTCCAGCTCGAAGGAGCGCCACACCACCTGGACGGAGGCGGCGTGCTCGAACTGCGCGAGCGCAGCCTCGAACTGGCGCTTTCCCACGTAACACCACGGGCAGACGACGTCGGACCAGATTTCCACCTTCATGCTGGGCTCAACGTCAGGGCCCGGTCGCCTCTTCCTCAGGCCAGCACGCTGCTGAAGGAGTGCACGAGCCGCGGCCCCGGCACCGCCTTCTGAACGCTGAGCTGCGCGGTGCGCCCCTCGAGCAGCAGTGTCGCCACCTCGTTGCCGAAGGCCGGCCCGCCGGTGACCTGCCAGGCGAGCTCGGGCGGCGCCACCTTGGCCACCCGGGCGAGACCTCGCCCGACGGCGGCGACGGCCCGCCAGCAGGCGGCCCGCTGGCCGGCGCTGACCGCCCTGGGCAGCGGGTTGCGCAGCGGGCTGCAGACCGCCTGAAACAGCTTGGACGTCACGTCCGGGCGGTCGGCGAAGCGCGCCTCGGCGAGGTAGGCGAAGTGCACGTCACCGGACAGGAACGTGATGGTGGCCGGCGCCCGGCCGTGCCGGCCCGCGCCGACCTCGGCGAGCAGGCCGGTCATGCGCTCGAAGGAGCGGCCGAACGCCGCCCAGTGCTCGAGATCAGCGCCCTGGCGCAGCTTCTCGCCGAGCCGCGCGAAGCGCTGGCCCCAGACGCCGCCGGCGAGCGCCTCGTCGAAGGTCTCCAGGTGGTGCACCGCCGGCGGCAGCAGGAACGGCACGGAGGTCGCCAGCAGCAGGTGGTCATGGTCGCCGCGCACCTGCTCGCCGACCCACGCCCACTCCGGCTCGTCGAGCATCTCCCGGCGGTCATCGGACAGCACCCGGCCGCAGCGGGAGTCGAGCACCAGCAGCCGGCTGCTGCCCAGGTCGCGCACGTAGCTCCACCGGGTGGGCCCGCCGCCGTCGGCCTCGGCGTCGGCCTTTCTGGCGTACCCGCGCAGCACCGCCTCGCCGTCCTGCTCCTGGCGCAGCCGCGCCAGCAGCTCGTCGGAGCGGACCTGCTCGGCCGACAGGTTGCCGAGATGCTGGTAGAGCCAGTAGGTCATCAGCCCGGCCTCGATGCGCTCCTGCCACCAGTCGGTGGCCTGCATGGTGTCGCGCCAGGCCCGCGAGGTGTTCCAGTCGTCCCGCACGTCGTGGTCGTCGAAGGTCATCGCCGAGGGCACGGTGCTGAGCAGCCAGCGGACCGGCGGGACCGACCAGCTCTCCTCGTACAGCCGGGTGTACTCCTCCACGTCGGCGACCTCGGTGCCCGGGCCCTTCGTGGTGTCCCGCCGCGACGCGATGAACGCGCGGGTGCGCGGGCTGATGTTCTCGTCCGCGTAGACCTGGTCGCCGACGAGCAGCAGCTCGTCCGGCCAGCTGCTCTGGTCGCTGGAGCGCATCTGCTCGGCCAGCGCGTGCAGGGCGTCGACGCCGCTGTCCTCGTCGTCGAGCGGGCCGGCGACCCGGCACGAGCCGAAGGCCAGCCGGACCGCCTCGTCGGGGGCGCGGGTGCGGATGCGGCTCGGCGGCCACGGCCAGTCGGCCGGCGGCCACACCTGCAGGCCGTCCAGGTGCACCTGGTAGTCGACCGACCCACTCGCGGGCAGCCCCCCGACCACCACGATGGCGAAGTGGTGGCCGGCCACGCAGAAGGTGCGGGACCGGGAGCCCAGCACCTCGACCTCGCACGGGCCGTCGGTCTCGACCCAGACCGTCGCCACCCCGGTGCCGTCGGCGTCGTGGCCGACGTAGCGCTGCAGTGGCCCGAGCACGAGGGAGGTCACCGGGTCATTCTCACCCGTCGACGGCCAGGACGAGCGGCAGCACCGGACCGGCTCCTGCCTCGCGCAGCAGCCGGGCGCACTCGGTCAGCGTCCAGCCGGTGTCCACCCGGTCGTCGACCAGCAGCACCGGGCCGCCGTCGCACGGCAGGCCGGGTGGCACGGCGAAGG
>JAOPWI010000039.1 GCA_025965755.1 Frankiales bacterium
AGTGGCACCTGGCACGCTGCTTCTAGAAGGGGGTGCAGATGCCCATGCAGGGTCGAGAACACGCCCAGACCGCCGTCCGCCGCAGCGTGCGGGCGCAGATGCGGGAGGTCCCCCCGCTACAACGCAGTACCAGGTCAGAAGGCCCGTCACCGAGGTGGCGGGCCTTCTGCGTTGCCCGGATGCTCACGGAACCGTGAGCGACGTAAGCGGCCGCCTTCAGCTGGAAGTGATTGCCTCAACCAGGCGCCGCGACCCTGCGCTGGCGCTGCGTCCCCACGGGGCCGCAGCCGCGGAGGCGCGAGTGGCGAGGGCGCGGTCGCCATCCGGTTCGTTGGCTCTGGCCAGCGCCTGATTTTCGTCATACGATTTTGAGGTGGCCAGCGAGCAGCAGATCCAGGAGTGGGCCGACGAGGCCGAAGGCGGCTATGACGTCGAGGCACTCAGGCGTCGGGGACGGGGGCGGCCGGGTCGTGGAGCCGCACCGATGCAGGTCGTGGCGGTTCGGCTGACCGCCGATGAACTCCACGCCCTCGACGCTGCAGCCGAGAAGCAGCACATGAGCCGGTCGGAGGTCATCAGGGCGGCGCTCGCGCAGTTGTCTGCGTGAAGGTCCACCCAAGCGCCCTCAAGCACGGCGTCGAGGAGCACGACGCGGTCCACGCTGCCGAGTGGCCCCTCTGGGTTGAGCCCCTCGACGATGAAGGCCCACCGCAACGTGAGCTACGGCTCGGCTTCGACACCGCTGCGCGACTGCTGGAGACCGTCCTCCTGATTCTCGAGGACGGAGCTGAGTCGGTCATCCACGCATGCGGTGCCGCAAGCAGTACCTCGACTTGCTTCCCTGAGCGCGCGCGCTCCGCCGCGGACCCTTCGCTGGGCGACGATCAAGCCGCGCCTGGCCTCGTGTGACATCTCGCTGCCGTCGGCCGCAGAGCAGGTGTCCGGTCATGATTGGCCGCGGTTCCGGGACACGCGAGCGGTCCTGAGGGCGTCCAGGACTAGCGGGGCGGGGCATCGGCCGCGACCATCGACCTTGGGTGTGCGGCAGGGGTCAGAGGCTCGCGCGCACAAGGTCGATCGCGTAGACGACGGCCCCTAGCAGGCAGCTCGCACCTGCGCCGCATGCAAGGGCTGTGCCGGCGGGCCGCCGGAGGCGCCAGCCTGCAATCGCCAGGGCGGGGGCGAGCAGAAGGGCGGCGGGGTGGAGGTGCAGCGCGGCCAGCCAGGGCAGGAGGAATCCGGAGACCGTGAGAACGACGAGGGCGAGACCGCGCTGCAGCAGCGCCTCGACGCTCGCAGGGACGGGTGCCTCCCGCTCGTCGGTGCTGCGCGAGGACCGCGAGTGCTTCGTGCACCTTCTCCACCGTGAACTCGTCGAGCTGTGCGGCGGGCCGGGCGAGAAGCCAACGACGGAGGTGGGTGCCGGCGATGACGTAGCTCTCACCGTATCGGGCCGCGCCGGTGCCGGCGGTGAGGTGTCCGGGAGGTCAGCGGACCGGCGCGAGCGGCGAGCAGGAGACGGACCTGATGGCTGACGACGGCCGTGCGTCTGTCGTGCGGCTAAGTCCCGACAGGGATCACGCGCACCCGACGACGGAGCCCAAGGCGGAGGCCAGCTCCGAGTTGGCCTGGGCTCGGAGGCTGCTGGAGCAGCCGCTCGGCTCTGAACAAGGACGCAGTCAGCTGAAGGAGGAGTTGGACCCTGGTCTCGGTGGAGGCCTTACGCAGTGACGACCTGGCGGGCACCCGAGGGAAGTGGTGAACCCCTTCGGACGACCTGCTTGCCGAGCGGCGACAAGGCCAGTCCGGCCATCTTGAAGCTGACAACGCCGAAGGGAATGCCGATGATCGTGCAGCACAGGACGATACCGGCGACGACATGGCCGATCGCGAGCCACAAGCCGGCGAGGAAGAACCAGAGGATGTTGCCGATGGTGCTGGCTGCCCCGGCGGTCGGGTGCTGCACGACGGTGCGGCCGAACGGCCAGATGACGTAGGTCGCCATACGCCAAGAAGCAATGCCGAACGGTATCGTCACAACAAAGACCACCATGATCAACGCGGCGACGGCGTAGCCGAAGGCCAGACCCAGGCCGGCGATGAAGAACCAGAGCAGGTTGCCGATGGTCTTCACGCTGAACTCCTGAGGCTTGGAGCCGGCACCGTACTCATCCCTGCCGGGCCGGCGCAGGCGTTCCGCGTGGCGGTCGCGCTCTGGAGTTCGGCGGCAACAGCCTCGCGAAGGTGCCGGATCGTTCTGGGCTTGCCAGAGGGCGAGGAGCTGTCGTGGTTACCCGCCTGGTCTCGGATCGCCGCCTGAGGAATGTCATCCGGTGGGCCGTGGCGGAGGCGCGTCCCGGGTCCGGCCCGAGCACCGGGGCCCGGTAGTGGTGCAGGTCAGAGCAGGCCGACGACGGCCCCGCCGTCGACGCCCAGGACCGTGCCGTTGATGAAGTTCGCCTGCTGCGAGCAGAGGAACGCGACCGCCTGGCCGAAGTCGGCGGGGTCCCCGGTCCGGCCGGTGACTCCACGCTCGAGGAGCCGGTCGGTGGCGTGCAGCCCAGGGGCGGCGAGGTTGACGGTGACGCCGTGCTCGGCCAGGTCCTGCGCGGCGGTCTTGGTCCAGGCCCAGAGCGCCGTGCGGGAGATGTTGGACAGGGCCAGGTCCGGAATCGGCTGCTTCACCGACGCCGACGCGACGAAGACGATCCGTCCCCACTGCTGCTGACGCATGTGGGGGACCGCGGCGCGGGCCAGCCGAACGGAGGCCAGCATGTTCGCGTTGACCGCGGCCAGGATCTGCTCGTCGGTGATGTCGAGCGCGCGGCCGGTCGGCGGGCCGCCGGCGTTGGCGACGACCACGTCGACGCGTCCCCACCGC
This sequence comes from Frankiales bacterium, assembly GCA_025965755.1. Taxonomy (GTDB): domain Bacteria; phylum Actinomycetota; class Actinomycetes; order Mycobacteriales; family SCTD01; genus RYN-170. Next base: position 2,882 of record JAOPWI010000039.1, read on the forward strand.
TCCACGGCGGTCTGGACGAGCCGTGCCGGCAGCCCGGGGTCGGTGATGTCGCCCGGGACGACGAGCGCGTCGGGGATCTGCTTGGCGACCTGGTCGAGGGCCGTCGCGTCGCGGGCGTTCAGGACGACCTTCGCGCCCTCGGCCGCGAGAGCGAGGGCGGTCGCCCGGCCGAGGCCCTTGGAGGCAGCGCTGACGACGGCGACGCGGCCGGTCAGTCCCAGGTCCATCAGCGGGCCTGCGGTGCGGTGAGCTGACCGGACGCCCAGGCGTGGCTGGTCGCCACGATGCCGGAGACCGTGTCGAGCTCGGCGTCGTCGCGCGGGCCAAACAGCATGACCATGCCCGGGGTGAGCCGGACACCGGCCAGCGGGTGGGCGACGCCCCAGCCCTTGGCGATGAGGTCGGTCGCCAGCGTCGACGGCAATGCCAGGTGCATCGACCCGTCGTGACCGGGGTGGACGTGGGCGAACTCGCCGGCCGAGGGCACGAGAAAGGCATCGTCCGGGCCGAGCTGCGGGCCGGTGAGCATGAGCCCGCGAGCACCGGGCACGGAGATCGCCGACGGACGGATGCTCACGCCGGGCAGAGCGGCGACCCGGTTGAACAGGCGCTCCTGCAGCTCGCGCGGCGCGTTGTCGCTGCGCTGCTCCTGCGGGATCCGGTCGCTCACGACCGGCCGCGCCCCTGTACGGGCAGGCAGCTGGCCGCCGGGCAGCGTCGGCCAGGACGCGGGTCCCGGCGCGGGGCGCCCGTGACGGCTTACGTAGCTGAGCCGCTCCTGCAGCCAGCCGCCGACGGTGCCCAGCGCGTCGGCGGTGATGCCGTGCCCACCGGGATGACGGACGGCGATCGTCGGTGCACCCGACTCCCCGAGCAGGTACGTCCAGGTGCGGTCGAGCAGCTCGCGGGGGATGACGGTGTCCTGCTCGCCCTGCACGACGACGACCGGAACGCCGGCAAGGCGAGCGGGCGTGGTCGGCACGCCTGCGTGGAACGGCAGGGTGCCGTAGAGGATCGCGCCGCCGGCGTAGCGGTCCGGCTCGTCGAGCAGCAGGCCGCCGGCGAACGCCGCGCCGCCGCTGAACCCGATGAGCACCACGGGGCGTCCCATCGGCGCGACCGCGTCGAGCCAGGCGCGGAACCAGTCCATCGTCTCGCGCAGCGACTCGGCGACGGGGCGCCCGATGCCGCGGTTGGCGAACCAGGCGTACCCGGCGCCCTCGGCGATGGGGGCGCGGACGGCCGCGTACGCGGGGCCGGCGGGGAGGTGCTCGGCCAGGCCGATGATGTCGCGCTCGTTGCTGCCGCGGCCGTGCAGCAGCAGGACCAGAGGCGCCGCCGGATCGTCAGACCCGGCGGTCGCCACGACCGGCGTGGGGAAGGTGCTCATGCCGACGTGTCCTCCTGCACGACGTGGCCGGCGCTGCGCACACCGGTCCAGCGGGCGACCTCGGCGGCGAGGTCGAGCCGGTCGACCGGGGCGCTGGTGGCGAACTCGCCCCACGCCTCGCGGGGGAGCATCCACATGATCTCGAACTCGTTGCCGTCCGGGTCGGCGCCGTAGATGCTCTTGGTCGCGCCGTGGCTGCTCTCCCCACCGAGCGCGCCAGCGTTGGCCAGGACGTACCGGGCCTCGGCAAGCTCGTCGATGGTGTCGACCTGCCACGCCAGGTGGTAGAGACCGATGCCGCCAGGCCGCTTCGGCGGGGCACCCCCGCCGACGCCGAACAGACCGAGGTCGTGATGGTTGCCCGACCGCGGCAGTCGCAGGAACGCGGCGTTCGCCCGGGGCTCCCGGGCTGCGACCTCGAAGCCCATCACCTCGGTGTAGAACGTCTCGGCCCGGCGAAGGTCGGCGACGAACAGAACGGCGTGGTTGAGCCGGACCGGGTTGACCGTGGCCATCAGGCGGCCTGCTGCGGACCAGAGAGACGCAACGCGCTCTGCCTGTCGCTGCCTGCGGCCGTGGCGCCCGTCTTGCCGGCGTTCCCGGCTCTCCGGATGGCGATCTTCATGTCCTGCTCCTGTTCATTGACGTGTCAAGGACCGGCAACCGACGGTAGCCCAGAAACCTTCCGTGTCAACTGTTGCCTGGTAACGTTCTTCTCATGCCACGGGTCACAGCAGCGGACGACGCGCTCATCACGACGTTCGGCCGGCTCGTCGAGGCCCACAGCCAGCTCGGCAAGCAACTGGGCCGCTCGCTGGAGCAGCAGGTCGGCATTCCGCACACCTGGTTCGAGGTGCTCCTGCGCATCAGCCGGGCTGACGGCGGCCAGGTCAGCATGAGCGCGCTGGCCCAGCAGGTGGCGCTGACCGGCGGCGGCATCACCAAGCTGCTGGACCGCATGATCGGCGCGGGACTCGTCGAGCGCGTTCCGTGTCCGACCGACCGCCGGGTCGCCTTCGCCGCTCTCACTGCGCAGGGCAGGGACACCCTGGGGCTGGCCGCCGCGGTGCATGCAACCGACCTGCGACGCGTTTTCGACACCTTCACCGAGCAGGATCTGCGCGTGCTCGACGGCCTGCTCGACCGGCTGCGGCACGCCCGCATCGAGTGAGCCGGTCCGCGTCCGGCGTTCCGCTGGCCGTCGACGGCGACGCGCGATCAGCAGGATGCGTCTTGCCGCACTGCCGCCTCCGGCGTGCTACCGAGCCGGGGCCGCGCCCTCTCGCCGCCGGGCTTCAGGCAACTCTCAGACGTCATCTCGCAGCCTGTCGCCATGAACCCCTCGATGCGCAACGTGCACGTCTCGTTCGCCGGCGTGAGCCTGTTGGCAGTGCTCGCTGGCTGCGGCGGAACCGGCGCGACGAGCCCGACGCCCGCACCCACGTCGACGCCGGCCGCCGCCGCGCCGACGAGCACGCCCGTGCCGGCCTCCGACTCACCCGAGCCGGCCGGGCAGGCGCCCGTTCCGGTGGAGAGCAACCCGCCCGGTGACATCCCCGACAACCTGGCCTTCGTGCCGTACCGGAACTCCGCCGGGAGCTATCAGTTCACCTTTCCGGAGGGCTGGGCCCGCACCGAACGCGGCACGGCGGTCACCTTCACCGACAAGCTGAACGGCATCGACGCGGACACCGCCGGGGTGCCCGCCGCCCCGACCGTCGCCGGCGTCCGCAAGACCGAAGTCCCGCGGTTGCAGCGGTCACAACCCGCCTTCGAGCTGCGGTCGGTGGAGGCGGTCACCGTGCCGGCCGGAGCCGGCGTGCGGGTCGTCTACCGGCGCAACTCGGCTCCGGACCCGGTCACCGGTCGGCAGGTGCGGGACGAGGTGGAGTCCTACCTGATCGCCTCCGGCGACCGCCACATCCGGCTCGACCTGTTCGGTCCGGTAGGCGCAGACAACGTCGACGCCTACCGGACCATCAGCCAGAGCCTGAAGCTGTCATGACGCTCGACATCGAGCGGAGCGCCGACGTCGGCGCGGTATCCGCCACCGGCGCCGTGCTGGAGGCTCGGGGCCTGCACCGGTTCTACCGGCGCGGTGGTCGCCTGGACAACGAGGTCGTCGCGCTGCGCGATGTCCACCTGGCCGTGCAGCCCGGCGAACTCGTTGCGGTCGTCGGCCCGTCCGGTTCCGGCAAGTCGACCCTGCTGGGGCTTCTCGCGGGCCTGGACGATCCGAGCGGCGGAAGCGTCTGGGTCGCCGGCGAGCGGTTGTCGCACAGCAGCCCTGCCGAGCAGGCCCGATTGCGGGGCCGCCACATCGGCGTCCTCACCCAGACCAGCGGGCTGATGGACCACCTGGACGTTCTGGGCAACGTCGTGCTTGCCGGCTCGTTCCGGCACCCGCGCGTGCCGTCCTGGCAGGCCGCCGAGCTGCTCGATCGGCTGGGTCTGGCGCATCGCGCGCACGCCCGCCCCTCGACGTTGTCCGGCGGTGAGACGGCCCGTGCCAGCCTGGCCGTCGCGCTGGTCGGGGATCCGCTGGTGCTCCTGGCCGACGAGCCGACCGCCGAGGTCAGCCGCGCCGAGGAGGCCGCGATTCTGCGCCTGCTCGTCGAGCAACGCCCTGCCGGCTCCGGGACAGTCGTGGTCACCCACTCCGCGGCGGTGGCCCGTGCCGCGCACCGCGTCGTCACGCTGACCGCCGGAGCAGCGGCATGACCGCGCTGGTCGAGGCCCGGGGACTCGGGGTGACGTTCGGCCGGTCGTGGGTGTTGGACAGCGTCGACCTGACGGTCCGGCACGGCGACCAGGTGGCCCTGCTGGGCCGGTCCGGCAGCGGCAAGTCGACGTTGCTGCTGGCGCTGGCCGGCCTGCTGCCGGCGCAGCGCGGTGCCGTCAGCTGGCCCGGACTGTCCGCAGACCCGGTGGCGCGGCGAGCGCAGCTGGCCATGGTGTTCCAGGCGCCGTCGCTGCTTGCGGAGCTGACCGCGGAGCAGAACGTCGCGCTGCCGCTGCGGCTGCGGGGGCAGACGCAGGCGTCGGCGTACAGCGCGGCCCGCCGGGCGCTCCTCGACGTGGGGCTGGCCGACGCCTCGGGCGCCCTTCCCGACGAGCTGTCCGGTGGGCAGCAGCAGCGAGTGGCTCTGGCCCGCGCCCTGGCCGGACGGCCACTGGTCGTGCTCGCGGACGAGCCGACCGGCGCGTTGGACCGGGCCAGCGGCCAGCACGTGCTGGCCGTGCTGCGAGAGCACGTTCTCGCCGTCGGCGGCGCGCTGCTGCTGGCGACCCACGATCCCGAGCTGGCCGAGGCGCTGCCCGGACGGCTGGAGCTCCGCGACGGCCGGCTGGTCGCGACCTCCGTGCCGGTTGCTCTGGCGCCCGCGACCGCCGGAACGGTACGCCGATGAGGACGCTGCGCTGGACGCTGGGGCTGCTGCGCCGCGGCCCGCTGGTGCTGCTGGGCATCGCGCTGAGCCTGGCGGTCACGGTCGGGTTCGTCGGCGCGCTGAGCGCGTTCGTCACTCACAGCCGGGCCGACCTGACGGTCCGGGCCGCGGCGCAGGTCCCGGTCGACTGGCAGGTGCAGCTGACCGCGGGGGCCGATCCGGACGCTGTCGCGGCGGCCGTCGCCTCGCTGCCGGACCTCCGGGCCCGGGCCCGCGTCGACATCGCGACGGTGCCGGCGCTGAGCTCGACCTCCGTCGCAGGCACCCGCACCACCGGCGCGGCACGCGTGCTCAGCCTGCCGCCCGGCTACGCCGGGCAGTTCCCCGGCGAGATCCGTCCCCTGGTCGGCGCCACCACCGGGGTGCTGCTCGCGCAGCAGACAGCCGCGAACCTCGCCGTCGCGCCCGGTGACTCGTTCACCGTCGCGCGTCCGGACGGGACACGCAGCCGGCTTCGCGTCGACGGGGTCGTCGAGTTGCCGGCCGCCGATGCGCTGTTCCAGGTGGTGGGCGCCCCGGCCACCGCCGGCGCGACGGCGCCGCCCGACAACGTCGTGCTCGTCCCGGCGGACCGCTTTCCCACCGTCGTCGGTGGGGCACCCGTTGTCCGGCAGGTTCACCTCGGGTTCGACCACAGCCGGCTGCCCGCGGATCCAGGCGCGGCCGCCGCGCTGGTCGCCCGGCGGAACAACAACCTGCAGGTGGCTGTCGCCGGAGGAGCGCTGGTAGGGGACAACCTGCACGCTGCGCTCGCCGGCGCGCGTGAGGACGCGCTGTACTCGCTGCTGCTGGTGCTGCTGCTCGGCGCACCGGCCGTCCTGCTGGCCGCCGTCGTGTCGGGCCTGGTGGTAGCGCTGCGCGGTGACCGGCGGCGACGAGAGGTCGCGCTGCTGCGGCTGCGCGGCGCGCCGTCCGGCGCGGTGCTGCGGCTGGCCACCGGCGAGACGGTGGTGACCTTGCTGCTCGCCGTCGCGCTCGGCCTGCCGCTCGCGGAGATGTCGGCCCGCTGGGCGCTGCCCGGGGCGGCCGGGCTGGACCGGGTCGCTGTCGCGCTCGCCGTGAGCGCCGGCCTGGTCATTGCAGCGGTCACCCAGCTCGGTCCCGTCCTTCGTACGACACTGCGCCGCGCCGGGACCGGAGGGGCGGCCGGCAGCGTCCGCACGGACACGGCCGCCGCCACCGTGGCCACGCGCCATCCCTGGCCGCTACGGGTGGGGCTCGATCTGGTGCTGCTGGCAGCCGCCGGCCTGACGTTCTGGCTCACGTCGCGCGGCGGCTACCAGGTGGTGCTGGCCAGCGAAGGCGTCGCCAAGACATCGGTCAACTACGCGGCGCTGCTCGGCCCCGCACTGGCCTGGCCCGGCCTGACGCTGCTCACCTGGAGAGCCGTCGCGGCGGTGCTCAACCGCCGCACCGGCGCGCTGTCGCGCGAGGCGTCCCACAGCGCCCCGGAGCTGCGCGCCGCCTCGCTGCGCCGTCGCCGCCACGTCGTCGCCCGGGGAGCCACCGGCCTGGCCGTGGCCCTCGCGCTGGCCGGGTCGACCGCGGTGTTCACCGCCACCTACAACAGTCAGGCCTCGCTGGACGTCGCCCTGACCGTCGGCTCCGATGTCGCGGTGACCGCACCGGTCTCGGTGGCGCTGCCCGCCGGGACGGAACAGGCGCTGAGCGCGGCGCCCGGAGCGCGCGCCGTCGAGGCGGTGCAGCACCGTTTCGCCTACGTCGGTCCGGACCTGCAGGACGTCTACGGCATCAACCCCGCCACGATCGGCCGCGCCGCGCCCCTGCTGGATTCCTTCACACCTGGCAGCACGATCCGCGCGGCGCTGGGGGCGCTGGCAGCGCGGCCCGACGGCGTGCTCCTGTCGGCCGAGACCCTCCACGACTACCAGCTGCACCCGGGGGACCTGGTCCGACTGCGACTGCAGACCGGTCAGGACCGTCAGTACCGCCCGGTCGACTTCCACGTCGTCGGACTGGTGACCGAGTTCCCCACCGCGCCCAAGGACTCGTTCGTGGTCGCCAACGCCAGCTACCTGACGGCGCGGACCGGGTCGGCGGCGGTGAGCACCTATCTGGTGTCCTCGGCCGACCCGACGCGCACGGCCGGTGCGTTGCGCGCCCGGCTGCTCGGGACCGGCGCGCAGGTGAACGACGTCGTCTCGGCCCGATCGACCGTCACCACCGTCTCCGGGCTGGCGGCCGCAGACCTCGCCGGGCTGTCACGTCTGGCGCTGGCGTACGGGCTGGCGCTGGCCGTCGCGTGCTCGGGGCTCGCGCTCCTCCTGGGTGCGGCGCAACGGCGGCGCGCGCTGGTGCTGCTCGGTGCGCTCGGTGCGACCTCCCGCCAGCGGGGGAGCTTTCTCGCGAGTGAGGCCTGGGCGCTTCTCGTCGGCGGGGTGCTGGCCGGCGGCGTCATCGCCTCGGTGGTGTCCTACCTGCTCGTCAAGGTCCTCACCGGCATCTTCGACCCGCCGCCGACCGGACCGGCGCTTCCCACGGCCTATCTGGTCGGGCTGGTCCTCAGCGTCGTGGTGAGCACGCTGGCGGCGGTCCCGCTGATCAGCCGGCTGGCGGCCAGGGCCGGCCCGGCTGAGCTGCGGGCGCTGTGACAGCGGCGCGGCGCCTCCTGCCGCCGGCGTGGCGCCCGGACCGGGCACTGCGGACCGGCCGGACTTCAGGCAACGTTCAGGCAGCCGCGTGCACCGTGGCGACATGACACATCCCACGCGGCGCCCGGCGATGCCCGGAGCGCGAAACATCCTCAACAAGGTCCCCGAGGTCACGCTCTACTTCTGGATCATCAAGATCCTCGCGACGACGGTGGGGGAGACGGCGGCCGACTTCCTCAACAGCACGCTGGGCTTGGGGCTGTCCGGCACGACGGTCGTGATGGGCGTGCTGCTCGCCGCCGTTCTCGCCGCCCAGTTCCGGCTGAAGGGCTACGTCCCGGCCGTCTACTGGCTGGCGGTCGTGCTCATCAGCGTGCTGGGCACCCTCATCACCGACAACCTCACCGACAACCTCGGCGTCCCCCTGCCGGTCAGCACCCTGCTGTTCGCCATCGCCCTCGGGCTCACGTTCGCCGCCTGGTACGCGAAGGAGGCGACGCTGTCCATCCACAGCATCGTCACCTCCACCCGGGAGGCGTTCTACTGGCTGGTCGTGCTGTTCACCTTCGCGTTGGGCACGGCGGCGGGGGATCTCCTGGCAGAGCGGCTGGCACTGGGCTACTGGCCCTCCGCCCTGCTGTTCGCCGCCGCGATCGCGCTGGTCTACCTGGCGCACCGCCGGCTCGGGCTCGGTGCCATCACCGCGTTCTGGGCGGCGTACGTGCTCACCCGGCCACTCGGGGCGTCCATCGGCGACTTCCTGTCACAGGCCCGAGCCGACGGCGGCCTCGGGCTGGGAACGACCGGCACCAGCGCGCTGTTCCTCGCAGCGATCACGGCGGTGGTCATCCACCTGACGCGCACCCGGGTGGACCAGACCCCCGGCCCGCTCATCCGGTGAGCGGCAGAACCCCGACAGCCCCGCGCGCACCGCGGACCGGCTCGGACCGGCACTACCCCCACACTGGGTCGTGCCGGTCCGGGCCGGCACCACCGGAGGGGGGCGTGCTGAAGGTCGCACCGCACCCGACGGCGTGCCAGCCGTGAGGATGCTCGTCGTGGAGGACGAGGTCCACCTCGCAGAGGCGCTCCGGGACGGGCTCGTCGCGGAGGGATTCGCCGTCGACCTGGCGTTCGACGGGGAACGTGGTCTCGAGCTGGCGCTGGCCCATCCCTACGACGCGATCGTCCTGGACCTGATGCTGCCCCGCCGGCACGGCTACGACGTGTGCCGGACGTTGCGCAGGAGCGGCGTGTGGACCCCGGTTCTCATGCTCACGGCCAAGGACGGCGAGTACGACCAGGCTGACGCCCTGGACCTCGGTGTCGACGCCTACCTCACCAAGCCGTCGTCCTTCGTCGTGGTGCTGGCCACGCTGCGGGCGCTGGTGCGCAGACAGCTGGCCGAGCGTCCGGCGGTCCTGAGGGTCGGGCCGCTGGAGCTCGACCCGGCCGAGCACCGCGTACGGGTGCGTGGCCAGCCGATGCAGCTGCGGCCCCGGGAGTTCGCGCTGCTGCACTACCTGATGCGCCGGCCGGGGGAGGCGGTCAGCAAGAGCGACATCCTGGCCAATGTGTGGGACGAGTTCTACGAGGGCGACCCGAACATCGTCGAGGTCTACGTCAGCTACCTGCGCCGCAAGATCGGTGCCGTGGAGCAGCGCTCCGTCATCGAGACGATCCGCGGCGTCGGCTACCGGCTGTCGGTCCTGGAGGGCTGAGCGGTGACCGCGCCGGATACCGCGCCTGAGCCGCCGGCACGCCGCAGACCCAGCCGCTGGTCCGCGCTGTCGCTTCGGGCCCGGGTGACCCTCGTCGCCGGTGTCCTGACCGCCACGGGACTCGCGCTTGCCGGTGCGCTGCTTCTGCTGTCGCTGCGTGCGGGGCTCATCGCCGGACTCGACGACGCCGCCGAGACGCGAGCGGCCGACGCCTCAGCGGCGCTGCGCGACGGCGACATCCCGCGGGCCGTGTCCACCGCCGGAGGCGACAGCCTGGTGCAGGTCCTGAAGGCGGACGGCACGGTTCTCGCCGCCAGCCCGCCCCTGCAGGACCGGCTGCCACTGGTCGCCCTGCCGGTGGCCCCAGGGCAGCGACGCCAACCCGACGTGCGGCTGGCAGGACGCGAGATGCGCGTGCTCACCCTGGTGGGACGTGTCGACGGAACGGTCGTCGTCGTGGCGTCGCCGCTGGACGACGTGGAGGAGTCCCTGACCCAGCTCACCCGCCGGCTGCTGATCGGCGGTCCCGTCCTGCTCGCGCTCATCTGCGCCTCGATGTGGGTTCTGCTCGGCTACACCCTGCGCACCGTGGACCGGATGCGGGTGCAGGTCGAGCAGTTGTCAGCGGCGGGGCTGGAGCGCCGGCTGGAAGTTCCTCCCGCCCGCGACCAGGTTCGGCAACTGGCCCTGACCATGAACAGCCTGCTCGCCCGGCTGCAGAGCGCGGTCCAGGGTCAGCGCCGGTTCGTCGCCGACGCGGCGCACGAGCTGCGCAGCCCGCTGGCCGCTCTGCGCACCCGCCTGGAGGTCAATCAGCGGGCGGGCGACCCCACGCAGTGGCAGGAGGCCGCCCCGGCCATGATCGCCGACTTCGACCGGCTGACGCGCCTGGTCGACGACCTCCTGGCGCTGGCCCGGCTCGACGAGTCGCCCCGGCTGCGCCGGCGTGAGGTGCTGGACCTGGACGAGATCGTGTTCGCCGAAGCGGCCCGCGCGCGCCGCGCCGCGCCGGACGTGACCGTGGACGTTCGCCAGGTGTCCGCCGCGCTCGTGCACGGCGACCCGGACCTGCTCACCCGCGTGGTGGCCAATCTGCTGAGCAACGCCGTGCGGCACGCCCACACCCGGGTCCAGGTCACCCTGAGCACCAGCGACGACCAGGTCGAACTCACCGTGGCCGACGACGGCCCCGGCGTCCCCGCCGCGGAACGGGAACGGGTCTTCGAGCGCTTCCACCGGCTGGACGCCGCCCGCACGCACGACAGCGGAGGCAGCGGCCTGGGCCTGGCCATCGTCCGCGACGCGGTCCGCGCACACGGAGGCAGCGTCGTGCTGGCGGACGCCCGGCCCGGAGCCCTCGTCAGCGTCTGGCTGCCTCAGCAGCACGGCCCCAGCGGTCCGCTGAGTGGGCTTGCTCCATGACCGGCCAGGCCGGGTCCCCGGCTGGTTCCTGGCCCCGTCTGCGCTGATGGCGAAGACGACGACGCGCGGCGCCGGGTGCGTCAGCCGTCTGCGAGCGGGCGGCTGCTCCCGGCCGCGGCATCGGCGAGCCCGTGAAGATCCGCGCGGGCACGAACCTTTACCCGCTCGGTACCGCGGGCCTGGCCCAGGCGCCGCTCCTCTCGGTCGATGGCGAGCCACCCGTCCCACTCGACCGGCCGCAGACCTCGAGCGGCCAGCAGCACCGGGACGGTTCGATCGGTCCGCGGTGGAGGCAGGATCGGTAGATCCTCGAGGATCCGTTCCACCACCTGAAGGGCGTCCAGCTTGTTCGTCCCGATGACCCCGCTCGGTCCGCGGCGGACCCAGCCGGTGGCGTACTCGCCAGGTGATACCGACCCGTCCCGCTGCACCCGGCCGTCGATGTTCGGGATGGTTGCGGTCTCGGCCTCGAACGGTGCACCCGCGATGGGGCGACCCTGGTAGCCGATCGCGGACACCACGACTTGGGCCGGCAGCACACGGGAGACCGCCGCCGAGCCCGCTGCTGGTTGCAGCCGTAGTCCCTCGACTCGCGACGTGCCCAGCACCTCGGTCGGGATCAGGCCGAAGTGCAGATGCGCCGTGCGCCGGGCGCCGCGGAGGGGCCGGCGCGCCCACTCACCGAGCAGGCGGAGGTTGCGCTGCGCGACGGGCGTCGCGCCGTCGGCGGCCGCCGCGTCGAGTTCGGCGGGCGTCGCGTGCACCACGAGGTCGACGTCGTCGAGGGCATCGAGGTCGCGCAGTTCTTTCGTCGTGAACTTGGCCTGCGCAGGTGTCCCACGCGCGACCAGATGCACCTCGGAGAGCTGCGCCTGTCGCAGCGAGTCAACAACGTCGTCCGGCACGTCGGTGAGGCGCAGGTCGGTGCACCCGCCGAGGAGCATCCGGACGAGGTCGAGGGCCACGTTGCCGGCGCCCACCACGATGGCGGCTCGCGCGCCTGCCAAGGGCGTCATCGCCGGCTCGTCGGGGTGCGCGTTGTACCAGGCGACCAGCCGGCTCGAGGCAAAGGAGCCCGGGAGCTCCTCGCCCGGAATGCAGAGACGTCGACTCCTGCTCGCGCCGGTGGCGTACACCACGGCGTGGTAGGCCTCGCGGAGTTCGTCCACCGTGACGCTGTTCCCGACTTCGGTCCCGACTTCGGCATTGCCGATGAACCGGATCCCTGGGCGGCCGAGCACGGGCTCCAGGGTCGCCACCAGGCTTTTCATCTTCAGGTGGTCCGGGGCGACGCCGTAGCGGAGCAGGCCGTACGGGCACGGCAGGCGGTCCAGGATGTCGACAGAGGTCCCGCCTCGCCGGCTCAACTCGTCAGCGACGTACAGCCCTGAGGGGCCGGCCCCGACGACGGCCACGCGCAGGCGCTCCCCGGCGACTCGCAGATCCTCCACCGGGGCCCTACGCCGGCTCGGGAAGACAGTCGCGGTCCGTGAGGTCGGCGGAGCGCGCGCCCCCCAGAGGCCCGAGCCCAGCGAAGAAGGCGGCGTTGGCGGCGATGTGGGCCGTCTCCGGCTCGGGGACCTCCACGTCCAAGTGGATGGCTTCGACGGGGCAGACCGCCTCGCAGGCGCCGCAGTCGATGCACTCCGCGGGGTGGATGTACATCTTGCGGGCGCCTTCGTAGATGCAGTCGACGGGACAAACGTCGACGCAGCTCCGCTCCTTGACGTCCAGACACGGCGAGCCGATCACGTAGGCCACGAGACACCTCCGATGGGAGTGTGCACGGTAACATGCGCTTGTATACAAGCGTAGACGGAGATCCCCGGACGGTCAGCGGCCACCGGGTCGCCCGCTGATCGTCGTGTCTGCGGGCCGGGGCACGTCCGTCGCCGGCACAGTGCCGCCCGGCGTGCCAGCTGACGCCGGTTCCAGCGTGGCCCGCACGGGCTCTGTCGTGCGGCAGGGTCGGGGGCGCGCCCCGCCTCGTGGTCGCGGAGTGCGCCCGGCTGAGGCGCGCGGCGTCACCGACGCGACCGGGACCGCGTCCCGCTGAAAGCGGCGTCGTCGCGTCTCTCGCGTGACCTACGCCTTCAGGAGGCGCCGCTCACCCCACCGCGAACAGCTGAATGGCGAGGATCTGCATCCCTGCAACTGTCGCCGCCGCCGGCGTCATACGACTCACCGTTGACAGTCCCCAGCGGGGAGTGCATGGTACCGCATACGGCTGTACACAGCAGTCGGGGATGGGGTGCGGAATGCGGCATGCACGGTCAGAGGCGCGCGAGTGGGCGCGCACACACTTGAAGGGTGTCTGCAACGTGCTGATGCCTTCCTTCAGCGCGGACTTCGTATCTCTCAATGAGGGCGCCATCAGGCACGACGTCCGGCGGGCGAAGGAACTTGGCTTCTGGGGCAGCCTGGTCGTCTCGGAGTGCGGAACGACCGTGCCGGAGTACCTGGAATTCATGGAGATCGCCGCCGACGAGGCCGGGCCGGACTTCCACCTCGTCGTGCAGGCGAGCTTCGACACGCTCGAGCAGTCGACGTACGTGTGCAAGGCCTCGGAGTCGATCGGTGCGTCACTGGTGCTGCCCTCGTATCCGGTGGCCTTCTATCCGCGTACCCACGAGGACATCGTCGGTTACACCCAGGAGATCCTCCGCAGCACCGCGCTCGGGGTCGTCCTCTTCTCGGTGCACCAGTGGGGTTTCGGCCGCATCCACCCGTCCGACCTCCATATCGATTCCATCGTGGAGCTTGCCAAGGAGCCGAACGCGGTCGCCGTGAAGGCGGAGGGTGGCCCCCCTGGCAACGGGGCCATCGCTGAGGTGCTGCGCCGTTGCGGGGACGATTTGCTGATCTCCGACCCCCGGGAGTGGAACTCGCCGGGATGGGTCTCCTGGTTCGGCATGCCGTGGATGGGGACCAGCAACTTCGAGTGCTATGGCTCCGCCGTGCCGACCTACTTCCAGGCCATGCATGAAGGCCGGTGGGAGGAGGCGATGGAGATTTATTGGCGCATCCACCCGGTCCGACAGGCTCGGCTCAAGGACATGCAGTCCTTCGCCGGCTCGGGCACCATCAACCGGCTCAGCTGGAAATACATGTCCTGGCTGAACGGATTCAACGGCGGAGCCGTACGCATGCCGTCCATGCGTTTGAACCCCGAACAAGCCGCCGGCATGGCTTCCGCCATGAAGGCGGCCGGCGTGATCGCCCCCGACGCCGAGACAGACATCGGCCTGTTCATGACCGGACGCAATCCCCGCTGACGCCCACGAACCCGGCATGCGACGCGTCGGGAGGAGGTACCACATGCAGGTCGTGACCGATGCCGTCGCGCGCAGCGTGCTCACTGAGCAGCTCGCCATCGACGCTGTGCGCTCCGCGCTGGAGGAAGAGTGGGCCGGCACGGCGGTGGTGCCTGCGCGCACCACCGTGGAGAACCCCGCCAGCCGGGATTGGTTCCGCTCGATGCCGGGCGTCCTGGGCGGAGCCGGCTACATGGGCACCAAGCTGATGTACTCGCTCAGCGGCCAGGGGGTCAGCTACGTCATCGTGCTGGTGCCCCTGGAGGGAGGCGCCCGAGGCAGGACCGTCCTGCTCGACGCCAACTGGATCACTCTCATGCGCACCGCGGCGACGGCGGCGGTAGCCACCGACCTGCTGGCACCCGCCGACGTCGACAAGATGGCCGTCATCGGGACGGGGTCCCAAGCCCGAGCCGTCCTCGACGCCCTGTGCACTGTTCGCGATCCCCGCCGCATCGAGGTGTACAGCCGCACGCCGGGCAACCGCGAGGCGTTCGCGGAGGCGGCCCGTGCCCGCTGGGGTGACCGGGTGACGGCTGGCGCCAGCCTGGAGGCCGCGCTGCGCGGCGCCCAGCTCGTGGGGTCGGCCATACGCGCCGGTGACACGCCCATCCTGTTCCCCGGCCTGTTCGACGGCGCAGGGCCCGTCCATGTCAATGCGTTGAGCTCGGTGCGTCCCGACGCCCGCGAACTCGACGCGACGCTCTGGTCGGCGGCGGACATGGTCGTCGTCGACCACCTGGAGGACGTCCTCACCTCCGGCGACGCGCGGGCCGCACTTCAGGCGAAGACGATCACGGTAGAGGAGATCGTTCCTCTTTCCGCGCTCAGAGCGAGGAGCCGAGGCGAGGCCCGGCTGACGCTCTACAAGTCCGTCGGCTCGGCCCTGCAGGACGTCAGCGTCGCAGCCGCCGTCTATGAGCTGGCCCACGCGGGCGGCCACGTCCTCACCGGCCCAGACCTACCTCAGATGCGCGCGTTTGCGCCCTGAGCTTCAGCTCGACCCGCGCGTCGTCAGCCAGTCGGTATCACCTCACAAAGGAGCGAGCGCATGGTTCAGGTCTTGAAGCCATCCGTCGGACGCAGTCCGCGGTGCCGCCAGCGGGTCACGGGCGGACTCATCCTCGTCTTGGCCGTGGTTCTCGCCGCCTGCGGCTCATCACCGCCGAGCGAAAAGGCCATCAGCGCCGGAGCTGATCTGGCCGTTCAGACAGGTACGCCGGAGTCGCCGAAGGTCCGCGTAGGAGTCTCCGTCGCCGACTCGGCCTACCTGCCCCTGTACATGTGCGTCCGGTACACGTGCGCCAAGCACGGCATCGAGATGGAGCTCAACACCTTCCAGGGCGACGCCGAGGTCAACCAGGCGCTCATCGGGGGGGCCGTCGACTTCAACGTGCAGTCGCTGTCCGGCATGCTCGGCGCCCGAGCCGCGGGCGCGAAGGTGAAGGCGTTCTTCGGCGGAATGAACCAGGCCGACTTCGCCTGGGTCGCCAACCCCAAGATCAAGTCTTGGGACGACCTTCGCGGCAAGAGCATCGGCGTCACGACCTACGGGTCGCTGACCGACTCTCTGACGCGCTACACCCTGAACAAGCAGGGCGTGACACCGGAGAAGGACGTCCGGATCGTGCAGGCCGGCGGTTCACCGACCTCCTGGCCCACCATCCGAGCCGGCGCTCTCGACGCCGGCATTCTGTCGATCAACTTCTGGCTGCAGGCGAAGTCGGAGGGATTCACGATCCTGGGTTACCAGAAGGACATGGTGGCGCCGACCTGGCCGAAGGAGGTCTTCGCCGCACCCGAGGCGTGGCTGCAGAAGAACCCCAACACGGCGACAGCCGTGCTGCGTGGGTTCTCCGACGCGGTGACCTTGCTCAAGAACGACAAGGAGAAGGCCACGGCCACGCTTGTCGACGAACTCAAGTACAAGAGCCCGGAACGCGCCGCCGCCGTCTACGACGTCATCGCGCCGGAGTTCCATGCCGACGGACGCATCCCCGTCGAAGCCATGGATGTGTTCTGGAAGATCCAGCAGGATCTGGACGTCGTCGAGGGGCCGCTCGAGGATGACGAATACCTGGACTCGCGCTGGATCGACTCCTACAAGGAGTGGGCTCCGAAGTAAGGCGCGAGTTCACGCGCGGCTCTCTCTTCCCCGGACGGCACAAGCCGCTCCCGGAAACCAACCACGGGCGTGGAGGAAGTGTGTCCGAACTCCGAGTTGAGAACGTCTGCCTGCGCTATGAGTCGCCCGACAGAGAGTCGTTCCTGGCGGTTGACAACGTCAGCCTCACGGTTCAAGACGGCGAATTCGTGGCCATCGTCGGTCCCAGCGGCTGCGGCAAGAGCAGCCTGCTGTTCATGGTGAACGGCATTGCCAAGCGCACCAGCGGTGTCATCCGGCTGGGCTCGGCGGTCGTTGCGGGACCGTCGCCGTCACGGGCGCTGGTCTTCCAGGAGTTCGCCCTGCTGCCTTGGCGGTCGATCATCCGCAACGTCGAGTTCGGACTCGAGCTGATGGGCGTGGACAAGTCCCGGCGCCGTGAAGTCGCCATGACCAACCTGGCCCTGGTGGGCCTGGCTCAGTTCGAGAACCACCTTCCACACCAGCTGTCCGGCGGCATGCGACAGCGCGTGGGCATTGCCCGCGCGCTGTCCGTGCAGCCCGACATTCTGCTTATGGACGAGCCGTTCGGCGCGCTCGACGCGCAGACCAGGCAGGTCATGGGCACGGAGCTCCTTCGCATCTGGGAGCGCTCGCGAACCAAGATCATATTCGTCACCCATGACATCGACGAGGCCATCTACCTTGCGGACCGAATCATCATCATGAGCGCCAGCCCGGGCAGGATCATCGACGAGATCGAGGTGAATCTGCCTCGGCCCCGCGTTGGTCTCACGCGCAGTGACCCTCGCTTCGCCAAGCTCCACGACCGAATCTGGAAGGTGCTCGAGTCCGAAGTCCAGGAGTCGCTTGCCCGCCAG
This sequence comes from Frankiales bacterium, assembly GCA_025965755.1. Classification (GTDB taxonomy): domain Bacteria; phylum Actinomycetota; class Actinomycetes; order Mycobacteriales; family SCTD01; genus RYN-170. The sequence goes on from JAOPWI010000039.1 coordinate 19,775, forward strand.
TTCGCGTCGAATGGGAAGTGACGCCGCATGATCTCGCCTGCGCCAACCGGCATTCATGAGACGGTCGCCGTCGAGAAGCCGCCTCCAGGCGCCCCGCCGGGGGCGCACACCCGTCGGCGCGCCGCCTGGCGGCGAAGTGTGCGGCTGCGGACAGGGGCGACGTCCGTCGGGGTCTTCTCGTTGCTGTGGCAGCTGAACGAGTGGCTCGGTCCGCTGGACCCCACCCTGGTGGCGAGCCCACGGCTCGTCCTGGGAGCCCTGCCTGAGGTGCTGGGCGACGGGTTGCTGAGCCAGCATGGTCCGGCGACCGTCTACGCCCTCGTCGCCGGCTTCATGCCGGCGGTCGCCGTCGGCATCCTGATCGGTGCGGTCGTCGGCTACTCCCGCCGGCTGACCTACCTGTTCGAGCCGCTCATCATGGCCTTCTACGTGACGCCGCGTATTGCCTTCATCCCGATTCTCATCATGTGGCTGGGCATCGGCGTGTCGTCGCGAGTGGCGATCGTGTTTCTCAGCGCGGTCTTCCCCGTGCTCATGAACTCGTTGACCGGGGTGCAGACCGTGGACCGGTTGTGGTTGCGTTCCGGCGCCGCCTTCGGGGCGACGCGGATGCAGGCGATTCGCCTCGTCGTGATTCCGGGAGCGCTGTCCAGCATCATGGCCGGCGTCCGGCTTGGGTTCGGTCGCGCCCTGATCGGCGTCATCGTCGCAGAGATGTACGTCTCGACCGCCGGCATCGGCAAGCTCATCCGGCTCTACCAGAACAGCGTGCGCGTCGACGCGTTGTTCGTCGTCATCACGGCAGTGACCATTTTCGGACTGCTCGGCATTTCGCTGCTGCGCCGTGTGGAGCGCCGCGTTTCACCTTGGCAGGAGGGCATGCGGTGGTAGACGGGACAGTCGGACATGCGGCACCGGCCTCGACACGGCATCGCGCCGCGCGGCTGTGGACTCGCGTCGAGAAGCCCGTCCTGGGCCTCACCGGCATCTTCGGGTTCGTCGGCCTGTGGGAGCTGATGGCCGGGCTCGGCATCATCAATCCGCTGCTGCTCAGCAGCCCCACCCGGGTCGGCGACGCGTTCGGGCGGCAGCTGGCGTCCGGGCAGTTGTGGTTGGACCTGCAGACGTCGTCCGTGGAGTTCGTGCTCGCCTTCGGAATCGCCGCGTGCATCGGCGTGCCGGTGGGGGTGCTCATCGCGGTGTCGAAGCGGGCGGAGTACACCCTCGACCCCTTCATCTGGGGCCTGTACGTCTCGCCATCCGTAGCGTTCATTCCGTTGCTCATCATCTGGCTGGGATTCGCTCAGCCCACCGTCGTCGCCGTCGCGGTCATGATTGCCGTGGTCCCCATCATCGTGAACACCCAAGCCGGGGTGCGAGGAGTGAACCCGACGCTGCTGCAAGCGGCGGACGCCTTCGGGGCGTCGGTCTTCGCTCGCACGGTCAAGGTGCTCTTCCCTGGTGC
>JAOPWI010000040.1 GCA_025965755.1 Frankiales bacterium
AGCAGCGGGCCGCCGGGCGCCCCGCGGGCGCCGAACAGCGTCGGCAGCGTGCCGGACGCGGCGCGCGCCTCGAGGATGCGCGCCATCACCTCCGGGGTGAAGGCGATGCCCTCGCTCAGCAGGGCCGCTGCCACGGCGATGTCGGCGGGCTCCAGCGGCGCGACCAGGACGGCCGGCTGGACAGGGCGCGGGTGGAGCAGGGTCACGGCGTCCTCCGGCGGGGCCAGGCGCGGCGCGGCCCGGGAATGCTCCTCCTTCGACGTGTCGCCGGGGCAGGGCGTCACCCGATCGGGCGACGCCGGCCCGTCGCCTCGCGCCGACCTGTACCTGTGAACGGGCCGGTGGTGCCCGCTGGTGGGAGGACCCCCGTGAAGCAGCAGTACCGGCTCGTGACCCGCAGCGACTTCGACGGTCTGGTCTGCGCGGTGCTGCTGAAAAAGCTCGACCTCATCGACGACATCACCTTCGTGCACCCGAAGGACGTGCAGGACGGGATCGTCGACGTGACCGACCGCGACATCCTCACCAACCTGCCGTACGCCGCCGCCGCCCACCTGGTCTTCGACCACCACCACAGCGAGACGCTGCGCAACGGCGAGGCGACCAACCACGTCATCGACGCCAAGGCGCCCTCCGCGGCCCGCGTCGTCTATGACCACTTCGGCGGCGCGCAGGTGTTCCCGGACATCTCCGAGGAGCTGATGCGCGCGGTCGACCAGGCCGACTCGGCCGACTACGACATCGACGACATCCTGCGTCCCGCCGGCTGGGCGCTCCTGAACTTCCTCATGGACAGCCGGACCGGCCTCGGCCGCTTCCGCCAGTTCCGCATCTCCAACTACCAGCTGATGATGGCCCTGATCGAGGAGGTCATGCGGGCCGGCAGCGTGGACGACATCCTCGCCCTGCCGGACGTGTCCGAGCGGGTCGCCCTCTACCGCGAGCAGACCGAGCTGTTCGTCGCCCAGCTGCAGCGCGTCTGCACGGTGCGCGGTGACCTGGTCGTCGTCGACCTCCGCAACGAGGAGGTCATCCACGCTGGCAACCGCTTCATGGTCTACGCGCTCTACCCGCAGTGCCGGGTCAGCGCCCACATCATCAACGGCAAGCAGGGCGTGAACACCGTGCTCGCCGTGGGCAAGTCGATTCTGGACCGCACCTCGCCGCTCGACATCGGCTCGCTGATGCTGTCGTACGGCGGCGGAGGTCACCGCAACGCCGGGACCTGCCAGGTCGACCACGACCAGGCCGAGCGCGTGCTCGACGAGATCGTCGACGCCGCCCACGCCGCGGGCACCCAGGCAGGCGCCGCCGCCTAGCTCCGGCGCACCCAGACCTCGGCCAGCCCCGACCGGGTCGACGTCGCCGCCAGCCGGTAGGACGCGGTGAGGTCCGCCAGCGCCCGCTGCGCCTGCGGTGACGCCAGGACCTGCTCGGACGCCCGCCGCCGGCCCAGCACGATCACCACGTCGACCAGCTCGCGGGCGGCCGCCAGGTCGATGCCGGGCGGCACCCGGTCGAGCTCGCGCAGCGTCGGGTCCAGCGCCCGGCGCGGGTCGAGCCCGGGCCGGAAGCGCACCGGAAAGTACGGCAGGACCGCCTCGTAGTGACCGGCGTCCACGCTGCCGGCCAGCACGGCGAGCCGGCTGGTCTGGTGCCGGAGCGGGTCGCGGAAGCGGTTGCGGCCCGCCACCGGCCCGCCCGCCGGCTCGGGGCGCCACAGCTGCAGCCGCACCAGCGTGCTGCCGCGCGGCACGGCCGGGGCGACCGACAGCAGCTCGGCCACGTCGCGCTGATAGCGCGTCTCGGTCGGCACGCGCAGCAGCGCGAGCGCCAGCCCGACGCCCAGCACCGCGGCCACCACCGCCCGGCGGGTGGTCCGGGACGGCGGGGGCCCCGCGGCCCAGAGCAGCAGCAGCAGCGGGGGGAACAGGCTCAGGCGGTCGTTCAGGAACCCGTACTCCGGGCCGAACCGGTTCGGCGAGGCCAGGTAGGCCACCGTGGCCAGCACGGTGGTCAGGCCGAGGGCGCGCCGTTCCGGGCTCGGCGGGTGCCGCTGCCAGGCCAGCCCCAGGAGCACCAGCGCCAGCACCGCGGCGACGGCGTACTCCGCCACGGCGTAGACGACCAGCGGCCGGCCCAGACCGATCAGGCCCAGGACGAGGTCGAGCAGCGGCCGGTGCTCCGCCGGACCGCGGGCCGCCGCGTCGCTGCCGGCGAAGGCGAGCGTCAGCCCGAGCACCGGTAGCCCGGCCACGACGACCGGGAGCAGGTGGCGCCGCAGTGCCGGGCCGAGCCCGCCCGTCCGGTCGTGCGCCACCCGGGTCAGGGCCAGCACGGCGACCAGGACGGCGGCGACGAGCGCGGGCAGCAGGTGCGCGGCCCAGGTCAGGAGCACGGCGGCGGCCAGCCCGGCCACCGGCCAGGCTGTCCAGCCGTCACGGCGGCGCAGCGCCACGCCGGCCACCACCAGCGCGAGGGCCAGCCCGAGGCAGAAGTTGTAGAAGCCGTAGAAGAACAGGTAGCTGCCGGTGAACGGGACCGCCACGACCGCGAGCCAGCCGGCCCGCGGGTCGACGCCGCGCAGCGCGTACCGCAGCGCCAGCGGCAGCAGCACCGCGTAGCCGGCCACGAGCAGCTTCTCCGCGGCGTCCGGCCCGACGACCGTCAGCAGCCCGGCCAGCAGGAACGTCGCCAGCAGGTTCGGCAGCGCCTGCAGGTCGATCTCGTACAGGCGGGAGACGACCGGATCGCCGGCGTGCGCGAGCGCCCAGCCGCCGGCGACGTGGGCCGGCCCGTCGACCGTGACGACCCGCGGCAGCAGAGCGAGCACGAGCAGCTCCACGGCGACCGCCACGGCCAGTGGCAGGTCCTGCAGCCGGTCGGGCCGGTCGGGCCGGGCGGGCAGACCCGTCCCGGCGGACTGCGCCGGCTCGAGGGCCGCGGCTCGCGTCGACACGCGCCCAGCGTCCGCTACCACGCGGTGGCGCCGCCCACCGGGGCTGGCGGGCGGGTGCCGATGAAGGACAGCAGCGGCCCGGTCGCGGCCGTCGTGAGCACCGCCGTCGCGACCAGCACCGTGTAGAGCTGCGCGTCCAGCACGCCGGTCGACGCGCCGACGCTGAGCACGACCAGCTCGGTGAGCCCGCGGGTGTTCATCAGCGCCCCGAGCTGCAGCGCCTCCGTCCGGGACAGTCCGCACCACCGGGCCGGCACGGCAGCGCCCACCACCTTCCCCACGATCGCCAGACAGACCACCGCGGCGAGCAGCAGCAGGCCGCCACCGTCCAGAGTCGTCAGGTCCACGCCCAGCCCGGCGACCACGAAGAACGCCGGCAGGAGCACCGCCGTGCAGACGTCGCCGAGCCGGCGGTGCACCAGCTCCAGGGTCGGCGCGTGGCGGGGCACGGCCAGGCCGACGACGAACGGGCCGAACACCGCGTGCAGCCCCAGCGACTCGGTCGCCCACGCCCCCAGCAGGGCCGCCGTCACCAGCACCGCCAGCAGGGCCCGGCGCTCGACCCGGTCGAGCAGCCCGCGGGTGTGCAGCCGGGCCAGGGCCGGCCGCAGGAGGAGCAGCACGGCGCCGGTGTAGGCGACCGCTCCCAGCAGGACCACCGCGGGCGGCCGCGCCGACGTGCTCACCAGGGACACCGCGACGGCGAGCACCAGCCAGGCCGCCACATCGGTGACGGCGGCGCAGGCCAGCGCGGTGCTCCCGACCGGCGTGCCGGTCAGGCCCCGGTCGTGCAGGATGCGGGCGAGGACGGGGAACGCCGTGACCGCGAACGCCGTGCCGAGCACCAGGACGAAGGCCGCGCGACCGACCGGGCCGGCCTCGGTCACGCCGTGGCCGGCGTGCAGCAGCAGGGCGAGCCCGGCACCCAGCGCGAACGGCAGGGCGAACGAGGAGCAGGACACCGCCGTCACGAGCCGGGCGCGCGAGGTGACCGCGCGCAGGTCGACCTCCAGGCCGACGAGCAGCATGAACACGACGAGGCCCAGCTGGGCGACGGCCTGCAGGGCGGGCCGGGACGCGGGCGGGGCCACCAGCGCGCTGAGCTCCGGCCAGGCCAGCCCGATCGCGCTCGGGCCCAGCGCGATGCCGGCCAGCAGCTCACCCACGACCGGGGGCTGGCGCAGCAGCCGGAAGACCGCCCCGCCGACCTGCGCCGCGGCGACGACGAGCGCCAGGCTGAGCAGCACGTCCGCCACCACGGCGGCACCGTAACGACCAGCAGCCCGCGCCTCAGGCGTATGGCACAGGCCGACCCTGCCGCTGATCAGGGCCGGCAGGGTCGGTCACCGCGTACAACGCCGGGCACGCGGGTGGTGTGCCCTCCCTACAGCCGGGCTGCGCGCGGGCCGAGAACCAGACCATGACCGTGTCCCGCCAGCGCGCCGCCGCCCTGGCGCTGCGGCCCCTGCTGCTGGTGGTCGTCGCGCTCATCGTGCTGCGCTTTCGCCTCGGCCCGGTGGTGCTGACGGTCAGCCCGACGCACGGTGTCCACCTCGGCGACGCGTTCGCCCTGCTGCCCGGGCTGGTCGCCGTGCTGCCGCACCGCCGGCTCCGGCTGGACCGCCGCGTCGGCGTCGTCACGCCGCTCGCCCCCCTTCCGATGCGTCGTGCGACGGACCGGGGCGTCGAGCCGGTGTAGCTAGGCGTGCAGCGGCGCGTCGGCCCAGACCGGCGCGTGGCGCTCGCACAGGCCGACCCCGCGGCGCGAGCCGGCCAGCACGAGCGGCATCTCGCGGGCGGCGGCGTGGTGGCAGCTCTGCACGGCGCAGGTCGCGCGCCGGCCCAGGCGGCGCGGGGCCTCGGACGGGCGGGTCGGTGTGCGCATGCCGCCGGTCTACCCGGACGAAGCGGGCACCATGCGCCACAGCGGTGCGGAGCGCCGCCCGACCTCCCCGGCCGGGCGGCGCTGCTGGGTCCAGTGTGGCTGTCCGGGGGCCTCGGGGGAAGGGTTCGAGCCCGTCCCGCGCCCCGGAGTGATCAACGCCATAGCGGGAACGGGACAGACCGGGCGCTGGAGCCCCAGGCGTCCCCGCCCCCGCGTCTTGGGTCCGCAGGAACGGGGACGCGCTCGGGGGACAGGGTCACCGACGCCGGTGCGCCTGCCGACTGCCGACCCCTTGCCGTGCGGAAGCGTGAGCCCCGATCCGCGCCGGGGCAAGAGCCGAAATGACCAGCCGGTGCGCCCTCGCGCGGGCCCGGGCCGAGTGATCCCGTACCCACGGGGAAGGCTGCGGACGATCCCTGCCCGACGAGAGGAACCCCTGTGAGCCCGACCCGCATGCTGGCCCGCCCGATGCTCGCCTCCATCTTCATCACCACCGGCATCAGCGCGCTGAAGGACCCGAGCTACGTGGCGCAGAGCGCCAAGGACGCCGGGCTGTCCGAGCCGGACAAGCTGGCCACGCTGCACGGCGCCTCCAACGTCGTCGGTGGCCTGGCCCTCGCCACCGGTCGCTTTCCGCGCCTGGCGGCCCTGGGCCTGGCCGCCAACCTGATCCCGACGACCCTGATCGGCCACGCCTTCTGGTCCGCCCCGGCTGACCAGAAGCCGATGCAGCAGATCAACTTCTTCAAGAACGTCGGGCTGCTGGGCGGCCTGCTCATCGCGTTCGCCGACACCGGCGGCCGCGAGTCGCTGCCGCACGCCGTGGGCCGGGTGAGCCGCCGCACGACCAAGAAGGCCGGCAAGGCGGCCAAGCGGGCCGAGAAGGCGGTCGCCCGCAGCTAGGCCGCCCGGGCCGGCGGCCCCTGCGCGATCCCGTCGGCGCGCTGCCACCTCGCGGGGGGCAGC
>JAOPWI010000080.1 GCA_025965755.1 Frankiales bacterium
GTCCGAGGACCGGGTCGAGCTGCGCTACCTGCTGCCCATGGGCGAGATCATCTTCGACTTCTTCGACCAGCTGAAGTCCCGGACCAAGGGCTACGCGAGCCTGGACTACGAGCTCGCGGGCGAGCAGCCCGCCGACCTCGTGAAGGTCGACATCCTGCTGCAGGGCGAGCCGGTCGACGCCTTCAGCGCGATCGTCCACAAGGACAAGGCCTACGCCTACGGCACGTCGATGGCGACCAAGCTGCAGAAGCTCATCCCGCGCCAGAGCTTCGAGGTCCCGATCCAGGCCGCGATCGGCGCCCGCGTGATCGCCCGCGAGAACATCCGGGCGATCCGCAAGGACGTCCTGGCCAAGTGCTACGGCGGTGACATCACCCGCAAGCGCAAGCTGCTGGAGAAGCAGAAGGAGGGCAAGAAGCGCATGAAGATGGTCGGCCGGGTCGAGGTGCCGCAGGAGGCCTTCATCGCCGCGCTGTCCACCGGCCAGGAGACCGCGTCCTGACCCTCGGCGACGGTCCGACGGACCTGGACCGCCTGTTCGCTGCCTGCGTCGAGACCGGCGGCCAGATGCTGGCGGCGCATGGCGAGTTCTACCCGTTCGCCCTCGCCGTGACGGTGGACGACCGCATCGTCGCGCCGTCGGTGGATCCGGGATCGGACCACCCGCCGGCCGAGCAGGTGCTGCGCCTGCTCGTGACGGCGCTCGCCCGCAACCGGGCCGACCTGCGTGCCGCCGCGGTCTGCGCCGACGTCAAGGTGCCTGGCGAGGACGGGCCGCGTGACGCGCTGCGCGTCGAGCTCGAGGCGGTGGACGGCGACTGCCTGACGCTGGTGGTGCCCTACACGCAGGGGCCGGTGTTCGGCGAGCCGTCCGGGCAGGCCGGCGAGCGGCGGATCTGGCCGGCCCAGCAGTACCCGGACCGGAGTGGTCCCGGGCCAGCGTGACTGCGGCCGCTCCTGCGCCCCTCAGGGGGCCAGCAGGTCCCGCACGTGCATGGTCTCGTTCATGCTGCGCACCGCCCGCCGGCCGGTGCGCGACGCCATGACGCGGTTCACCGAGCAGTACGCCGGGGCGTACCAGATGGGCTTGTCCTGGGACAGGACGTGACCGAGGTAGGCGTTGCAGACCCCGGCGTGGCAGACGAGGACCGCCGTCCCGCTCGGGTGCCGGGCGACGACGCTCTCGACCGCCGCGACCACCCGCTTGCGGAACGCGACCGGGTCGACGTTCTCGGAGTAGAGGTCGCCGTTGAGCAGCCGCAGATAGCGCGGGTCGTTGGCTGCGGCCAGCTCCTCGACCGGGACGTACGACGGGTCGTCGCGGTCGAACTCGTCCAGGTCCGCCTCGACCTCGGCGGTCAGGCCGAGCGCCTGCTCCAGCGGGGCGGCGGTCTCGCGAGCGCGCCGGCGGGGCGAGGTGTACAGGGCCGCGACGTCGTCCAGGCGCAGTGCCTCGACCAGCCGCTGCGCCTGCTCCCGGCCGCGCTCGGCCAGACCGGGGTCGGCCGGGCCGCCGTCGGGCGCGACATCGACGCGCAGAGGCAGGGCGTGGCGGACAAGCACGAGCTCCATGCGCGGGGACCCTAGCCGCGGCGCGGCAGCGGTCAGGTGACCGAGCGGTACTTGCGCACCGACAGGATGCTGAACACCACGGTGATGGCCACGATCCAGGCCAGGCTGCGAAGCAGCGGCGCCTGCAGCGGCAGCCCCTCGTTGAGCATCGCGCGCACCGCGTCGACGGTCGGGGTGACCGGTGTCGCGTTGGCGAAGGTCTGCAGCCAGCCCGGCATGCTGTCCAGCGGCACGAACGCCGACGACGCGAAGGTCAGCGGGAACAGCCACACGAAGCCGGCCAGGTTGGCCGCCTCGACGTTCGGCACCGACAGCCCGATGTAGGCCTGGATCCACGAGAACGCGAACCCGAACAGCGACGTCAGCGCGATGGCGCCGAGCATCCCGCCGAGGGACGCGGGCCGCAGGCCGACGGCCAGGCCGACCGCCGTCATGACCAGGACGACCAGCACGATGCGGGCCAGGTCGCCGAGGGTGCGTCCGGCGAGCACCGCGGAGCGCGCCATGGGCAGCGACCGGAAGCGGTCGATGATCCCCTTGGACAGGTCGTCGGCGAGGCCGACGGCGCTGCTCGTCGACGCGAACGCGGTCGTCTGCACGAAGATGCCGGCCATCAGGAAGTTGACGTAGGACAGGCCCGGCGTCTCGATCGCGCCGCCGAAGACGTAGCGGAACAGCAGCACGAAGATGACGGGCTGCACGGTGCTGAAGAACAGCAGCTCGGGCTGGCGGGTCGTGTGCTGCAGGTTGCGGCCGGTGAGCACCAGCGCGTCCTTCACCGCCCAGCGCAACCCGCCCTGCGCGGGCGCATCCAGGGAAGGGGTGGTCATGCGCTCTGCTCCTCGGCCTGCTCGGCAGCGTGTCCGGTCAGCGTCAGGAACACGTCGTCGAGGGTCGGGCGGCGCAGGGCGAGCTCGCTGATCGCGATGCCCGCCTCCTCCAGCACCCGGGCCGCCTCGGTCACCAGCGTGACGCCGGTGGTGGCCGGCAGCGTCAGGTCGCCGCTGGCGCCGCGGACCGGCTCGCCGACCGTCGACAGGGCGGCGAAGGCGCGGTCGCCGTCGGCCGAGTTCGCCGGACGTACGACGACGACGCTTCCGCCGACCCGGTCCTTGAGCTCGTCGCTGGTGCCCTCGGCGATGACCTTGCCGGTGTCGATGACGGCGATCCGGTCGGCCAGGCGGTCGGCCTCCTCGAGGTACTGCGTGGTGAGCAGCAGCGTCGTGCCGTCGCGCACCAGGTCCTCGATGACCTCCCACAGCCGCAGCCGGCTGCGCGGGTCGAGGCCGGTGGTCGGCTCGTCGAGGAAGAGCACCTGCGGCCGGTTGACCAGCGAGGCGGCGAGGTCCAGCCGCCGCCGCATGCCGCCGGAGTAGCCCTTGACCACGCGCGAGGCGGCGGCGGTCAGCTCGAACCGCTCCAGCAGCTCGTCGGCGCGACGGGTGATCTCGGCCTTCGGCAGGTGATAGAGCTTGCCGACCAGCACGAGGTTCTCGCGGCCGGTGAGCAGCTCGTCGACGGCGGCGTACTGCCCGGCCACGCCGATGATCCGGCGCAGCTTGTCGGGGTCCTTGAGCACGTCGATCCCGAGCACCGACGCGCGCCCGCTGTCGGGCCGCAGCAGGGTGGTGAGCACCCGCACGGTCGTCGTCTTGCCCGCGCCGTTCGGTCCGAGCAGGCCGAGCACCCCGCCCTGCGGCACCTGCAGCGTCACCCCGTCCAGAGCGCGCGTCGTCCCGTACGTCTTGACCAGGTCCTCGACCTCGACCGCTGCCGCCATGACCGCCACCGTAGGCGGCGGTCGCGACCGTTTACGGCAAAGCCGTGAAGCGCAGCGAGGGCGGGCGGGGCGCGAGGTCGGCCGGCAGGGCGCGCGACGGGAGGCCGCACACTGGAGAGGTGCCCAACGCCCTGCCCGACGGCGAGCCCGTCCCGCCGACCGGTGAGCTGCCGGCGTCCGCGCTGTCGGCGCTGGGGACGGTGCCGTTCGGGCTGTACCTGCACGTGCCGTTCTGCGTGACCCGCTGCGGCTACTGCGACTTCAACACCTACACCGAGCTGGGTCACCTGCAGGGAACCTTCGCGCAGACGGCGGCCGCCGAGGTGCGGCTGGCCCGCGCCGTGCTCGGCGACACCGCGCCGCAGGTCGACACGGTGTTCGTCGGTGGGGGCACCCCGACGCTGCTGGCGGCGTCCGACCTGGTGGCGGTGCTGCGCGAGGTCGAGGCCTCGTTCGGGCTCGCGCCCGGGGCGGAGGTCACGACCGAGGCCAACCCCGACTCGGTGGACCCGGCCTCGCTGGCTGCCCTGCGCGAGGGCGGCTTCACGCGGGTGTCGTTCGGCATGCAGTCGGCGGCCCCGCACGTGCTGCGGGTGCTCGACCGCACGCACACCCCGGGCCGGCCGCAGGAGGCGGTCCGGGAGGCGTACGCGGCTGGATTCGAGCAGGTGTCGCTGGACCTCATCTACGGCACGCCGGGGGAGTCCGACGCCGACTGGGCGCGGTCGCTGGATGCGGTGGCGCAGGCGGGGCCGACGCACGTGTCGGCGTACGCGCTCATCGTCGAGGAGGGCACCCGCCTCGGCCGGCAGGTGGCCCGCGGCGAGCTGCCCGCACCCGACGACGACGTGCTGGCCGACCGCTACGTCATGGCCGACGAGGCGCTGGGTCATCTGGGTTGGTACGAGGTGAGCAACTGGGGGCAGCCGTGCCGCCACAACGTCGGCTACTGGCAGGGCGGTGACTGGTGGGGCGTCGGCCCCGGCGCGCACAGCCACGTGGGCGGGGTCCGCTGGTGGAACCGCAAGCACCCGGCGGCGTACGCCGCGGCGCTCGCGTCGGGGCAGACGCCGGCGGCCGGGCGCGAGCTGCTCGGCACCGAGGACCGCCGGGTGGAGCGGATCCTGCTCGAGGTGCGGCTGCGTGCGGGCCTGCCGCTCCAGGTGCTGCACCCGGCCGGGCTGGCCGCCGCCGGCCGGTGGGTCGCCGACGGCGCGCTGGAGCCCGGCGCGTACGAAACGGGTCGCGCGGTGCTGACGCGGCGCGGTCGGCTGCTCGCCGACGCCGTCGTGCGCGACCTGGTGGACTGAGACCCAGCGCACACCCGTGGGGGACGGGGAATCCGACCGCCCCGCGGTAGGTTCTTTCCCTTGGAGCGCACGCCGCTCCGACCCTCCTGCGGACGAGCCGTCCGCATGGTCGCTCAGTGTGTGTCGTCGTCCCTCCGCTCGAACCGGGAATGCGCCGCAGTACCTCGCCAAGCGGCCCCCGAACTTCGAACGGTTAGGGAACACCTGTGCCCAGCACGTCCCGTTACTCCTCCACCTCCGGCCGCCCCTCCTCGGGCAGCCGCACCGGCGGGCGTCCGTCCTCCGGCCGCCGCCGCGGAGGCCCGTCCTCCACGCCGCGCCCCGCGGTCAAGTCCGACCTCGAGCTCGCGCTCGACGCCGCCGGCGAGGCCTCGGTGGCCGACGACGCGCCCGTCCCGACGTTCGCCGAGCTCGGCCTGCCGGAGAAGCTCGTCTCCCTGCTCGCCCGTCGCGGCATGGACGCGCCGTTCGCCATCCAGGCCCGCGCCCTGCCGGACGCCCTCGGCGGCCGCGACGTGCTGGGCCGTGGCCAGACCGGCTCCGGCAAGACGCTCGCCTTCGGCCTGCCGACGATCGTGCGCCTGCTCGCCGGCCCGCGCCGCACCCCGAACCACCCCCGCGCCCTGATCCTGGTCCCGACCCGCGAGCTGGCGCAGCAGGTCCACGACGCGCTCGCGCCGCTGTCGCAGCCGCTCGACCTGAAGCTGGCCACCGTCTACGGCGGCTCGTCGATGGGCCGTCAGATCGACCAGCTGCGCCGCGGGGTCGACCTCGTCGTCGCGACGCCGGGCCGGCTGCAGGACCTCATCGAGCAGGGCGAGTGCATGCTCGACAAGATCGAGATCACCGTTCTGGACGAGGCCGACCACATGGCCGACCTCGGCTTCCTGCCGGCGGTGCAGAAGCTGCTCGACCTCACCCCGCAGGGCAGCCAGCGCATGCTGTTCTCGGCCACGCTGGACCGCGGCGTCGACCGCCTGGTCCGCGAGTACCTCGTGAACCCGGCCGTCCACGCGGTGGCCCCGTCGTCCTCGCCGGTCGAGAACATGGACCACCGGGTCTGGGCCGTCACCCACGACGCCAAGCCCGACATCGCGGCCGAGATCGCCGCCCGCCCGGGCCGGACGCTGTTCTTCGTCCGGACCAAGCACGGCGCGGACCGCCTGGCGATGCAGCTGCGCAAGAGCGGTGTCGAGGCCGGCGCCATTCACGGCAACCTGACGCAGGGCGCCCGCAAGCACGCGCTCGACAACTTCTCCTCGGGTCACGCCCGGGTGCTCGTGGCGACCGACGTCGCGGCCCGCGGCATTCACGTCGACGACGTCGACCTGGTCGTCCACTTCGACCCGCCGGCCGACTCCAAGGACTACCTGCACCGCAGCGGGCGTACGGCGCGCGCCGGCGCGACCGGCACCGTGCTGTCGTTCGTGCTCGGCGACCAGGTCCGCGACCACCAGCGGATGCGCGACGCCATCGGCATCGACGCCAACGCCGTCGCCGTGACCACCGGCCACCCGGAGGTGCGTGAGATCGCCGAGTCCGGCGAGCCGATCGTGCTCGGCCCGCGGCGCACGCAGCCTGCCGCGGGCACCAGCAGCCGGCGCCCGAGCGGCCCCGGCGGCTGGTCGCGCCGTGGCG
>JAOPWI010000364.1 GCA_025965755.1 Frankiales bacterium
GAGTGGGTGGTGTCCCAGCCCTCGTTGCGGAAGTTCTTGCCGATCTCGAACACCCGGTCGATGCCGCCGACGACGGCCCGCTTGAGATAGAGCTCGAGCGCGATGCGCAGCGTCACGTCGAGGTCCCAGGCGTTGACGTGCGTGCGGTACGGGCGGGCGCTGGCACCGCCGTGGACCACCTGCAGCTGCGGGGTCTCGACCTCGACGAAGCCGTCGGCGTGCAGCTGATCGCGGATCGTGCGCACCACGGCAGCCCGGTCCAGGGCGACCTTGCGGCTGGCCGGGTTGACCGTCAGGTCGACGTAGCGCTGCCGCACGCGGACCTCGGGGTCGGTGAGCCCCTTGTGCTTGTCGGGCAGCGGTCGCAGCGCCTTGCTGGTGAGCTGCCAGGACGAGGCCAGCACGCTGAGCTCGCCGCGGCGGCTGCTGATGACCTCGCCGGTGACGCCCACGTGGTCGCCGAGGTCGATGTCGGACTTCCAGGCCGCGAGCCGCTCCTCGCCGACGCCGTCCAGGCTGACCATCACCTGCAGGGTGGCGTCGCCCTCCTGCAGCGTCGCGAAGCACAGCTTGCCTCCGGTGCGCGACAGCACGACCCGGCCGGTGACGCCGACGACCTGTCCCGTGGCGGTGTCCGGCGCGAGATCGCCGTACCCGGCGCGCAGCTCGGCCAGGCCCGTGGTCCGCGGGTAGCCCAGCGGATAGGGCTCGGTGCCGGCCGCGACCAGGCGGTCGTACTTCTCGCGCCGGACGCGCACCTGCTCGGGAAGGTCATCAGCAGCGGGGTCGGGCACCCGGCGAGGCTAGCCGGATGCCCGCGCCGCCGCGTCAGACGCTCAGCTGGCGCCCTCGGTGACGCCCTTCGGCGACTTCTGGCCCATGAACCCGAACATGTAGCCGGCCACGCGGCGCATCTGGATCTCCTCCGCGCCCTCGGTGATGCGGTAGCGGCGGTGGTGGCGGTAGATGTGCTCGAACGGCTTGTGCCGCGAGTAGCCCATGCCGCCGTGGACCTGCATCGCCCGGTCGGCCGCCTCGCAGCACAGCCGGTTGGCCCAGTAGTTGCACATGGAGACCTGCTGGGAGACCTGGAAGACGCCGTACTTGTCCATGCTCCAGGCCGTCTTGTGGATCAGCGCGCGGAGCATCTCGCACTGGGTCTGCAGCTCGACGAGGGGGAACTGGATGCCCTGGTTGGTGGCCAGCGGCTTGCCGAAGGGCTTGCGCTCCTTGGCGTACGCGATCGACTCGTCGATGCAGAACTGCGCCGCGCCCAGGCTGGAGGCGGCCTGGCGGATGCGGTTCTCGTTGAAGAAGTGCTGCACGACCTGCAGGCCGCGGCCCTCGCCGCCGAAGACGGCGTCGTCGCTGACGCGCACGTCGGTGAGGCCGACGTGGGCATGGTCCGTCGGCATGTTGAAGGTCCAGAGGAACTCCTTGACCTCGAAGCCCGGGCTGCTGGTCGGGACGAGGAAGGCGGTGATGCCCGCGCCGTCGCCCGGCTGGCCCGAGGTGCGCGCCATGATCATGTCGTACTGCGCGGTGTGGATGCCGGTGTTCCACGTCTTCTCGCCGTTGATCACCCACTCGTCGCCGTCGCGGACGGCGGTGGTCTCCATCCAGGTGGCATCCGAGCCGTGGTCGGGCTCGGTGATGCCGAAGGCGAAGTGGCGCTTGCCGAGGGACAGGTCCCCGATCCACTCCTGCTTCTGCTTGTCCGTGCCGTACTCGAGCATCAGCAGCAGGCCGACGTTGTTGCCGACGATCGAGTGCTCGTTCTGCAGGTCGTTGTGCAGCCCGAGGCCCTTGCGCGCGAAGTGCTCGCGGATGACCGCCATGCCGAGGTTGGTGCCCTCCTGGCCGCCGAACTCCTTCGGCAGCGGGTAGCGGTAGTGCCCCGCCTCGTCGGCCAGGCGCTTGGCCTGGTGCAGCAGCTCCTCCCACTCCGCGTTGGGCAGCCCGCCGCGCTCCCAGTCGGTGCGGGCGTCCTCGCGCCGGTGGTCGAAGAAGCGGATGTTGTCGTCCTTCTGCTCGAGCGGCTTGATCACGCGCTCGATGAAGTCGTCCAGAACGTCGAGGTAGGCGACGAGGTCCGGAGGCAGTTCGAAGTCCATGCAGATCTCCTGTCGTACGGCGCGCTGCGCCGGGCAGCTGGCGCCGCCACTCGCCGGGAGCCGACCACGAAGTTGACTCGGGTGTCAACTATCAGGCGTCGCGCAGGGCCCGGCGCATGATCTTTCCGGTGGTGGTCCGCGGCAGGTCGTCGAGGAACGCGATGTCGCGCGGCACCTCGTGCGGCGCCAGCCGGGTGCGCACGTGGCCGCGCAGCTCGTCGGCGAGCGCGTCGGTGGGCTGGTAGCCCTGGTTGAGCACGACGAAGGCCTTGGGCACCTGGCCGCGCCGCTCGTCCGGCACGCCGATCACCGCGGCCAGCGCGACCGCCGGATGGCCGCCGAGCGAGTCCTCGATCTCCCCGGGGCCGATGCGGTAGCCGTAGGAGCTGATGACGTCGTCCTTGCGGGACTGGAACCAGACGTAGCCGTCCTCGTCCATCAGGCCCAGGTCCCCGCTGAGCAGCCAGTCCCCGAGGAACTTCTCCGCGGTGCCCTCGGGGTTCTTGTAGTACTCGAGCATGGTCAGCGGGTGGTGCCGGTCGACGGCGATCTCGCCGACGGCGCCCACCACGGGCTTGCCGTCGTCATCGAGCACGGCGACGATGCTGCCGGGCAGGGCGCGGCCCAGCGACCCGGGCTTGACCGGGAAGACCCTGGCGTTGTTGCCGCACATGCCGTTGAGCTCGGTCTGGCCGTAGGCCTCGTTCACCGGCGCGCCGAAGAACTCCAGGCTCCAGGCCAGCAGGTCGGCGCCGAGCGCCTCGCCGCCGGAGCAGACCGAGCGGTAGGCGAAGCCGCCGCCCGGCAGCCCCGAGGACCTGATCATCCGCAGCGCCGTCGCCGGCAGCAGCGTCAGCGTGACCTCGAACTCGCGCATGAGCCACAGCGCCCGCTCGGGGTTGAAGCCACTGGCCTCGTCGACGACGACGGGCAGCCCGTAGAACCAGGCCGGCACGAGGATGTCCATCAGCCCCGCGATCCAGGCCCAGTCGGCCGGTGACCACAGCACGTCGTCGGGCTTGGGGTAGAAGTCGTAGATCGCCTCGAACGCCGGAATCTCCCCGAAGACGATCCGGTGTGCGTGCAGCGCGCCCTTCGCGTTGCCGGTGGTCCCGGACGTGTAGATGAGAAACGCCGGGTCCTCGGACCGGGTCACCACGGGTGTGAAGTCCGGGGACGCGTCGGCGAGCGCCTGGGCGTACGACAGCTCGCCGTCCTGCACGTCGTCACCGATGACGAGCAGGGTCACGCCGCGGCCGGCGACCGCCTCGCGCACCTTCGGCGCGTTGGCCGACGACACGATGACGGCCTTGGCGCCCGAGTTGGCCAGCCGGTACTGCAGCGCGTCGGGACCGAACAGCGACGACATGGGCAGCGCGATCGCGCCCATGCGCCACAGGCCGACGTAGGTCACGCCGGTCTCGAAGGACGCCGGGTTGACCACGCCGACGATGTCCCCGCGGCCGACGCCGAGGGCCAGCAGGGCGTTGGCCAGCCGGTTGGCTGCGTCCTTCAGGTCGCCGAAGGTGAAGTCCTGCGAGCTGCGGTCCTCGTGGACGAGGGTCAGCGCGCGGGCCGACGGGTCGTGGTCGTCGACGCAGGCGACGCCGAGGTTGAACTCCTCCGGCAGCGTGCGGGTCCGCCAGTCGATCTGCGCCGCCAGCTCGTCATAGGAGGAGACGGGCTTGAGCATGGGCTCCCGCATGCGGGGCTCCGATCGTCAGGCACCCTCCTCGTCGAGGGGTCGGGACGGCAGCCCACCGCCACGGGCGCCCCGTGTCAACCGCGTCAGGTGTTCTTCTCGAAGATCAGCCGCAGGCCGATGAGCGTCAGGTCCGGCTCGTGCAGGCTGACCGTCTCGCAGTGCTCGATGACCAGGCTGGACAGGCCGCCGGTCGCGACGACGGTCGCCTCGCCGCCCAGCTCCTTCACGACGCGCCGCACGAGCCCGTCGACCTGGCCGGCGAAGCCGTACAGGATCCCGCTCTGGAGCGCCTCGACGGTGTTCTTGCCGATGGCGCTGCGGGGGGCGACCAGCTCGACCTTGCGCAGCTGGGCGGCGCGGGAGGCGAGCGCCTCGACCGAGATCTCGATGCCGGGAGCGAGCGCGCCGCCGAGGAACTCCCCCTTGGCGCTGACGACGTCGAGGTTGGTGGACGTGCCGAAGTCCACGATGACGACCGGGCCGCCGTAGAGGTGGTGGGCCGCGAGGGTGTTGACCACCCGGTCGGCGCCGACCTCCTTGGGATTGTCGAACAGCAGCGGAACGCCGGTCTTCACGCCCGGCTCGACGATGACCGTCGGAACGTCGGCGAAGTAGCGGCCGAGCATGGTGCGCATCTCGCGCAGCGCCGCGGGCACCGTGGAGCACAGCGAGATGCCGGTGACCGTGACGCCGTCGAGCAGCCCGCGGAAGGCCAGCATCAGCTCGTCGGCGGTCGCCCGCGCGTCGGTCTTGATGCGCCAGGTGTGCCCGATCCGCTCGCCGTCGAAGACGCCGAGCACGGTGTTGGTGTTGCCGATGTCGATGGCCAGCAGCATGGTCACGTGCTCCTCAAGTCGAGTCCGAGATCCAGCACCGGAGCGCTGTGGGTGAGAGCACCGACGGCGAGGAAGTCGACGCCGGTCTCGGCCACCGACCGGGCGACGTCCAGCGCCAGCCCGCCGGAGGCCTCGGTCAGCACGCCGCGCTCGCGGCACAGCGCGACGGACGCGCGCAGGTCGGGCAGGCTCATGTTGTCGAGCAGGACCAGATCGGCGCCCGCCTCGAGCACCTCGCGGACCTGCTCGACCGTGTCGCACTCCACCTCGACCGGCAGGCCGGGAAAGGCCGTGCGGACCGCCTGAAAGGCCGCCGCCACGCCGCCGGCCGCGACGACGTGGTTGTCCTTGACCAGGGCGGCGTCCGACAGCGACATGCGGTGGTTGGCGCCGCCGCCCATCCGCACCGCGAACTTCTCCAGCGCGCGCAGCCCGGGCGTCGTCTTGCGGGTGTCCCGGATGGTCGTCCCGGTGCCGGCGACCGCGTCGGCCCAGGCCCGGGTCAGGGTCGCGATCCCCGACAGGTGGCAGAGCAGGTTGAGCGCGCTGCGCTCGGCGGTGAGCAGGGTGCGGACCGGGCCGGCCATCTCGAGCACGGGCTCGCCCGGCACGGCGGCCGCGCCGTCGGTGCCGACGGCCCGCCACACGACGTCGCCGACCTCCTCGACGACGGCCATGGCGACACCGATCCCGGCGACCACGCCGGCCGCGCGCGGGACGAAGGCGGCGATCCCGCGCAGGTCGGCCGGCACGGTGGCCGCGCTGGTCACGTCGACGCCACCGGCCAGGTCCTCCGCGACGGTCCGGCGGGCCAGCTCGGCCACCGCGTCGGCGTCCAGACCGGCGCCCTCCAGGGCGCGGCGGGTCTCGGGGGTCACGCGCGCTCCAGGGGTTGCGGGTTCAGGGTCGGGGAGTGCAGGGGTGGCCGGGCCAGGGCTTCGAACCGGGTGCCGGCGGTCGTCGTGACGAGGTGCCCCAGCCAGGCGTCGTCCGGCTCGGGGTGGTCCTCGCGCCAGTGCGCCCCGCGGGTCTCCTCGCGGCGGCGGGCGGCCGCGACCAGAGCGGCGGCGACGTCGTGCAGGTCGGTCGCCTCCCAGGCGGCGGGCGAGGGGGCAGCGCTGGTCCGGGCGGCGAGGACGTCCAGGTTCTTGGCGGCGCCGTCCAGGGAGGCGGCGCTGCGCAGCACCCCGGCGCCCTCGCTCATCACCCGGCCGAGCTCGGGGCGCACCGACGGGTCCAGCAGCACCTGGTCGGCGTCGACCGCCGCCGGCTCCCCCGGCGACGGCAGGCCCCGGGCGAGGTCCTCGCCGATGCGGGCGGCGAAGACCAGGCCCTCGAGCAGGCTGTTGCTGGCCAGCCGGTTGGCCCCGTGCACGCCGGTGCAGGCGACCTCGCCGCAGGCGTACAGGCCCGGAACCGAGGTGCGGCCGGCCAGGTCGGTGCGGACGCCGCCGCTGGCGTAGTGCGCCGCCGGCGACACCGGAAGGGGCTCGGTGACCGGGTCGATGCCGAGCTCGCGGCAGCGGGCGACGATGGTGGGAAAGCGGCTGAGCAGCACGGCCTCGCCCAGGCCGCGGGCATCGAGCAGCACGTGGTCGCTGCCGAGCTCGAGCATCCGCCGGTGAATCGCCTTGGCGACGACATCGCGCGGGGCGAGGTCGGCCAGCGGATGGTCCTCGGTCGTGATGACCCGCCGGCCGTCGGCGTCCACCAGGAAGGCGCCCTCGCCGCGCACCGCCTCGCTGATCAGCGACTGCTGGCCCTCGGACGGGCCGGTGTGCAGGGCAGTCGGGTGGAACTGCACGAACTCCAGGTCGGCCACCTCGGCGCCGGCGCGCAGGGCGAGCGCGACGCCGTCGCCGGTCGAGACCGAGGGGTTGGTGGTGCTGGCGTAGACCTGGCCCATGCCGCCGGTGGCCAGCACGACGGCGCGGGCCCGCACGGCGCCCACCCCGTCCTCGCTGCCCTCGCCGAGCACGTGCAGCGTGATGCCGGCCGCCCGGCCGTCGGCGGTCAGCAGCAGGTCCAGAACCAGGGCGTGCTCGACCAGCCGGATGCCCGGCGACCGGCGCACGGCGGCGACCAGCGCCCGCTGCACCTCGGCGCCGGTGGCGTCGCCGCCGGCGTGCACGATCCGGTCGCGGTGGTGGCCCCCCTCGCGGGTCAGGGCCAGCTCCCCGCCGGCGTCCCGGTCGAACGCCGCGCCCAGCTCGATGAGCTCGCGCAGCCGAGCCGGGCCCTCGGTGCACAGCACGCGCACGGCGTCCTCGTCGCACAGCCCGACCCCGGCGACGAGGGTGTCGTGCACGTGGTCCTCGGCGCTGTCGTCCGGCGCGAGCGCCGCGGCCACGCCGCCCTGCGCCCAGCGGGTCGACCCGTCGCCGACGAGCACCTTGGTGACCAGCAGGACCGACCCGGCCCGGGCGGCGTGCAGCGCAGCGGTCAGGCCGGCAACCCCTGAGCCGACGACCACCACGTCCGCGGCGATCGTCCAGCCGGGCTCGGGAGCGAGGAGCCGGCGCCGCCTCACCAGACCAGGACGGGGTCGTCGTCGCGGGAGCCCGGCGGCAGGACCCGCGGGTCCAGCACGTCGCCCCGCAGCAGGCCGCTGCCGGTGAGGGCCTCGGCCGGGTCGCCGCCGGTGCCCATGATCCGGTTGTCGGCGTCGACGAACACGACCCGCGGCTTGCGCGTGCGCGCCTCGCCCTCGTCCATCTGCCCGTATGCGATGAGGATGACCAGGTCGCCCGGGTGCACGAGGCGGGCGGCCGCGCCGTTGATGCCGATGATGCCGCTTCCGCGCGGGCCGGTGATCACGTAGGTCTCGAGCCGCGCGCCGTTGGTGACGTCGACGATGGCCACCTGCTCGCCCTCGAGCAGGTCAGCCGCCTCCATGAGGTCCTCGTCGACGGTCACCGAGCCCACGTAGTGCAGGTCGGCCTGGGTGACGGTGGCCCGGTGGATCTTGCTCTTCATCATGGTGCGGAACACGCGTCAGCGCTCCAGGATCGTGTTGTCGATGAGGCGGGTCGTGCCGACGCGGGCGGCGACCACCAGCAGGTCGCCGTCCGGCGCCACCTCGAACGTCGTGCTGCGCACGCGCTCCAGGTAGTCAAGGGTCAGGCCGGGCTCGGCGGCGAGGACGGTACGGGCCTCGTCCACGTCGCCGGACGCCAGGGCCCGGGAAAGGGCCAGCGCGCTGGTGCGCTCGCTGGCGGACAGGTAGCGGTTGCGGCTCGACATCGCCAGGCCGTCGCCCTCGCGCACGGTCGGCACCCCGACGACCGTCACCGGAACGTCCAGGTCGAAGACCATCCGGCGGATGCAGGCCAGCTGCTGGGCGTCCTTCTGGCCGAACAGCGCGACGTCCGGGCGGACGAGGTGGAGCAGCTTGAGCACGACCGTGAGCATGCCGTCGAAGTGCCCGGGGCGGGACGCGCCCTCGAGCACCTCGCCGAGCGGGCCGGCGCTGACCCGGACCAGCGCGTCCTCGGGGTAGACGACGTCGGGGGTGGGCGCGAAGACGACCGCCGCGCCCTCCCGCTCGCACACCGCGAGGTCGGCCTCGAGCGTGCGCGGATAGCGGTCGAGGTCCTCGCCCCGGCCGAACTGCAGCGGGTTGACGAAGATGGTGACGACCACGTCGTCGGCGGCCTTGCGGGCTTCCCGGATCAGCTCGGCGTGGCCCTCGTGCAGGGCCCCCATCGTCATGACGACGGCCACGCTCGCGGGCAGCGTCGCGCGGGCGTCGAGCAGGTCCGCCCGGGTCCGGGCGACGATCACGTGCTCACGCTGCCCAGCACGTGCAGCAGCGGGCCGGCCTTCTGCGGGTCCAGCCGGCCGCTGGCCAGCGCCCGGTCGGCGGTCAGGCGGGCGAGGGCGACGTAGGCGGGACGCGCGTCGTCCGGCAACGCCTCGAGGTGGGCCTGCACCGTGCCGGCGTCGCCGCGCGAGACCGGGCCGGTGAGGACGGCGTCGCCGGAGCGGAGCGAGCCGTCCAGAGCAGCTCCGAGCAGCGGCGCGAGGACGCGGCCGGGCTCCTCGACGCCCGCCTCGCGCAGCAGGTCGGCGGCGCTGGCGAC
>JAOPWI010000091.1 GCA_025965755.1 Frankiales bacterium
GGGGCGGGAGCGACGCGGGCCTGCCCCGCCGCGCCGACGAGCGCACCGGCGGCGAGGTACTGGGCGAGCTGGTCGGTCCAGTTCTCCAGGTACCAGCCGTTGCGCAGCACGACGTGGGCAACCTCGCTGTCGCGCAGCAGCTGCTCGGTGACCCGGTGCTCCTGTGCCAGCGGCATGGTGTTGGTGTCGGCGCGCAGCAGGCTGGTGTAGACGAGACGCTGCACGCCCGCAGCCCGGGCCGCCTCGACCGCGTGGCGGTGCTGAGCGGCCCGGCGACCGACCTCGGTGCCGCTGACCAGCAGCAGCCGCTCGACGCCGGCGAAGGCAGCCAGCAGGGTGTCCGGCTGCTCGTAGTCCGCGATCCGCACCTGCACGCCGAGGTCGACGAGCGGCGCGGCCCTGGCGGCGTCACGCGCGACGGCGACCAGGTCGGTGGGCGCGACGCCGCGGTCGAGCAGCTCCGCGACGACGAGCCGGCCGAGCCGGCCGGTCGCTCCGGTGAGGGCGTAGGTGCTCATGAGGGTCCCTGGTTCCGCTGAGAGGATGCCTGAACGTTCCATCACATTCTCCGCCGGATTGTTGAAAGGTCAACCACCTGGGACCAACCGGCCCGGCCGGACCCGCACCGGACGAACGTCCGGCAGGCCGCGACGGGCGACGTACGCCGCGTCGTCAGCGTCGCCGGCGGGAGGCGCCCTTCGAGCGGTACATCGCCGCATCCGCACGACGCAGCGCGCCGTCCAGGTCCTCGCCGGGAGCCACCACGACGGAACCGGTGCTCGCGCGGACCGTCACCGGCCTGCCGTCGACCATGACCGTCACCGGCATGGACGTCAGCCGGGCTTCCAGCCCCTCCATGACCCACGGTCCCTCGACCGCAGCACACAGGACCACGAACTCGTCACCACCCATGCGGCACACCGTGTCGTCGCTCCGCATGACCTCCCGCAGCCGCCGGCCCGTCTCGACCAGGACGCGGTCGCCGACATCGTGGCCGTAGGTGTCGTTCACCGCCTTGAAGTCGTCGAGGTCGACGTACAGCAGGCCCACGGCGCTGCCGTCGCGTGCCTGGCGGCGCTGCGCCCGGCCCAGCTGTTCGCCCAGCGCCCGGCGGTTGGCCAACCCGGTCAGCGGGTCCTCCGCCGCGGCGGCGCGCAGCTCCTGCTCGAGGGCACGCCGTGCCGTGAGGTCGACGACCTGGACGATGAGGTGCAGGGGCGTGTCGTCGTTGTCGCGCACCAGCGCCACGGACAGCTGGCAGGACAGCCAGCGCCCGGACACGTGCGGCAAGCGGCGATCGATCAGATGTCGCTCACGGAATCCGGACAGCCACACGCTGAGCAGCTCACCGCCGTCGTCGCGCTCGTCAGGATGCGCCGCCCACTGCAGCCCGTCGGCCATCAGCTGGGCCTCGGTGACTCCGAGCAGGTCGCAGAGAGCGGCGTTGGCCTCGAGCAGGCTGCCGTCAGGCCGCAGGATCGCGATGCCGATCGGCGCATTGTCGAACGTCAGGCGCAGGGACCGCTCGGCGACCGCCAGTTGGTGACGTGCCTTCTGCTGTGACGTGACGTCGTCCAGGGTGACGACGGTGCCCGTGGAACCGTCGCCCAGGATGACGGGTGCAGCCCGGACCCGGTACCAGGCGTACCCGCCGGCCGGCAGCCCGTAGCCGATGATGGCGTCCTGATGAGCGACCTCGCGGATCGCGGACACGACCGGAAGAGCTGCGGTCTCATAGGGACGGCCGTCCTGATCCACCACCTCGACGTGGTCCATCAGGCTGCTGGGGCTGCTCGCGACCGCGTCGATCCCGACTCCCAGCCGCTCCAGGTGGCGCTCGCCACCGGGGTTGATGTGCAGCAACGTGCCGTCCGGGGCGCGAAGCATCACCGCGATCGGCAGGCCGTCCAGGATGGTCACGAGATGGGCGTGCTGCGACTCGCTCGTGCTGAGCACCGGAAGACACCTCCTGACTTCACATCGACATGGCAGCGACGTCCTTGAACGGGACCGCCGCGTGGGCAGCGACGGTGATCAGACCTCAGATGCCGGTCCCCGCGACCTGCCGCCACGTGCCGCGAAGGCGGTGCCGCAGGGCAACCGGTCCCGCCGACCGCACAGCTGGTCGCTTCGCTGCCCGCGGCTTGCCTACACCACCACGCAGGCGACCCGCCGCCGCGTGGAGCCGAGCATGAGGACACCCCCCTCACACCGGGCTCGTGGCGTCCCGCCGTGAGGCGGAAGCCCCCTGCGTGGCATCGCGACGCGGGCGTCCAGCAGGTGTCGTGGCGCCTGACACCGGCCGCTCGCGCCTCGAGGGCGGCGAGCGGCGACGGTCACCGGGCCGCAGGGCTGGTCGGACGGCGACTGAGGCCGCGGCCTCCGACAGCTCGGGCAGCATCTCCTCGAGGGATCCGCCGTGCGGGTGGCACCTTGTTGCTCGGGGACCTGCAGTCCCAGAACGGCCGAGTCCGCGTCCCCGCTCACGATCCGGTCCAGCGCCCACGGGGTCCGCTTCCACCACTGCTCCTTGCGGTCGGCCCGGTCGCGCTGCAGCACGGGCACACCGGCCCCGGCGAGGATCAGGACCGCGCTGGCCGCCGTCACCGCGGGCTGCAGCCAGAAAGACAGCTCAGCGGCCAAGGGGACCGCAACCTGCTCTCGGGAGGAGGGAGACGGCGCTCAGGTGAGCCGAACAGTCTTCGCCGGGCTGACGGCGCCGAGGTTGTAGGTGTCGTCCCCCGTGCGGGCCTGGAAGCTGAAGGTGCCGGCGGCGAGCGTCGTGCGGAGGGCATAGACGCCGGTGCTGTTGGTCCTCCCCTGGGCGACGAGGGCGCCGTTCCGGTAGACGCTGACCAGGCGCTGGTCACGGGCGGGGTAGACCTTGCCGGTCAGCGTGTACGTGCGCGGGGCCGTCCGCTGCGCGGTGAACGAGGCCACGGAACGGACCTGGACCAGCGGCTGTGTGCTGCTCAGACCGTTCGCCGTCTGGGCCATGATCCGGGTGTTCTTCGTCGGCGCGTGACTCGTGCTCCCGTACCCGCTGCCGTCCAGCGTGACGGTGGTGATGCGGCTGTAGCCGGTGGCAGGCTGGGTCTTGCTGAGGACCGTGAGGGTGGAGTTCGGCGTGCCGCTGTAAGTGACCGCCATGCGCTGCCCCGCGCTGATGACGCTCGGCGCCACCGAGACGGCTGGCGCCAGCTCGGCGGTCTGCGTCGGGGCCGGGGACGGGCTGCTCGGCGTTCCGCCGCCCGGCGAGGCCGCCGGGGACGGGCTGCTGGCGACTCCGGACGGCGGACTGGAGGCCTGCGTCGCGACGACATACGTGCTGTAGGCGCGGTCGCCGTTCACGGTCACTTCGACGTTCGCTGTCGCCCCGGGGGCGATGTCGGCAGAGTCGTTGCTGCGGACGTACGTCCTCTCCGTCTCGACCACGGTGCCGGCCGCGTCGTAGAACGTGAACACCGGCTGGACGAAGGTCGCGGTCGTGGTGTTGTTGTTCCTGACCGTCCCCACGAGGTGCCGGTAGCCGATGGAGTCGGTGAACTCGTTCGTGATCGTGGTCGTGACGTTGCGGTTGGGCCTGGACGTCGTGCTGTCAGGGTCCACCGCGATCTCGTAGTGGTGGTAGCCGGCCGGCGGCTCGAAGGCCGTCTCGAAGGGTGACTTCTCGCCAGGGGAGAACGGTGAGAGCGCCGCGTACGTGATGTCCGTCTTGAGCAGGCGCTCGCTCTGGTCCAGGTAGCTCAGGTTCAGCTGGACGAAGTCAGCGGTTGCTGTGCCGTCGTTCCGCAGCTCCCCGACGATGTGCCGGTAGCCGACGGAGTCGACAGAGGTCGAGGACGACACCACGCTGACGATCAGGCTGGCGTTCGCGGGCGTGGCCACGGCGAACAGGCCGGCTACAGCCACGGCGAAGGCGGCGACGAGCGCGCGGTAGCGAAGGTTCGAGGACACGGTGCAGCTCCAAGCGTCGACGTCCCCGCGAACCTGCCACGGTCCCCGCCGCCTGCTCGTCGCTTTGGCGATGTTGGCCCGGTTCGGCGGGGAACACCCCCGACCCCCGGCGGCGCCCTACTCGGGTTGCCAGCCGCCTGACCTCAGCAGCTCGAGAGCACGGCCATCGCCGACCTCGTGCGCGTTCCGCTCGCCGCGGTCGACCGTCACCACCTGGCCGCCCAGGTCCCGGATCACGCAGAGCACGAGGAGCGGCTCGACGTGACAACGGCCCCTGACCTGTTCTTGCAGGTCAGGGGCCGTTTGACCACCTGGTGGCGGGTGAAGGGTTCGAACCTTCGTAGGCTGAGCCGGCAGATTTACAGTCTGCTCCCTTTGACCACTCGGGCAACCCGCCTTGGTGCGCGGGAGACGATAGCAAGGAGCAACGCGTGGCGGATCCGTCGTTCGACGTCGTCAGCAAGGTCGACCGGCAGGAGGTCGACAACGCCCTCAACCAGGCGGCCAAGGAGGCTTCGCAGCGCTACGACTTCAAGGGCACCGGTGCGGAGATCGCCTGGTCCGGCGAGAGCATCGTCCTCAAGGCGAGCAGCGAGGAGCGCTGCGCCGCTCTGCTGGACGTCTTCAAGGAAAAGCTGATCAAGCGGCAGATCTCCTTGAAGACGCTCGAGGCCGGGGAGCCGCAGCAGTCCGGCAAGGACTACCGCCTCACGGCCACCGTGTCGGAGGGCATCAGCCAGGACAACGCCAAGAAGGTGGCCAAGGTCATCCGCGACGAGGGCCCCAAGGGTGTCCAGCCGCAGATCCAGGGCGACCAGCTGCGCGTCACGGCCAAGAAGAAGGACGACCTGCAGGCCGTCATCGCGCTGCTCAAGGGCAAGGACTTCGACTTCGCCCTGCAGTTCACGAACTACCGGTAGGCGTCGACGACGGGTTCGCCCGTGGCGGCGCGCCCCGTGCGGGCGTCCGCCGCGGGGCGGGCCGCTAGGAGCGGGGCGGGCGG
>JAOPWI010000092.1 GCA_025965755.1 Frankiales bacterium
CTCGTGCTCGTTGACCACGAGGACGTCGACGGCGCGCAGCACCTCCGGCGGCAGCGGCTGGGCGGGCGCGGCGTTCAGCACGGCCAGCCCCGCTGCGGCGGCGAGCGCGTCGGCGACGGTCGCCAGCGGTACCTCCAGCTGGCACAGCAGGACGCGCGCCCCCCGGACCGCGTTGCGCTCGGCGGGGGTCAGGTCGGTCAGCCGGGCGTTGGCGCCCAGGTCCACGACGATGGCGTTCTCGCCGTGCGCGTCGACCGTGATGAAGGCCGTCCCGGTCGGCGCCTCGACCGTGCGCACCGCGGTCAGGTCGACGCCGGCCCGGGTCAGCCCGTCGAGCAGCACCTGCGCCGCGGCGTCGGCTCCCAGCGCGGTCACGAGGGCCGTACGGGCGCCGGCGAGCGCCGCAGCGGCGGCCTGGTTGGCTCCCTTGCCGCCGGGGCCCTGCGCCCGGCCGCGGGCCAGGACCGTCTCGCCCGGCGCAGGAATCGCCGTCACCTGCAGGACCACGTCGAGGTTGGCGCTGCCCACGACCACGACGTCGTGCCCACCGGGCCGCTCCGCCTCCACGTCCCCGCGCTGCCCCGGCGGTGCGCGTCCGAACCGCTGTGTCCTGCGTCGCAGTCGGTTTTGGTCAGCCACCCGGAGGTATCCCGCCTCGGCGTTGAGCAGCCAGCGCGGCCGCCGCCCCTGCGCCCGGATCTCGGCCCTTGCGCCCGGACCCCGCGCGCCCGCTCCGCACCCGGAGGACCGTTGTCCCCGACCGACCCGCAGGACCTTCGCTCGGACACGCTCGGCTGGTACGCCGACCAGGTCGACGTCCCGATCTACGACCGCAGTGAGCTCCTGCCGTCCGTCGTGCACATCGGCGTGGGCGGCTTCCACCGCGCGCACCAGGCCCTCTACTTCGACGAGCTGGCCCGCCACGGCGAGACGGGATGGGGGCTGGTCGGCGTCGGCCTGCGTCGCCCCGAGATGGGCCAGGTGCTGCAGGCCCAGGACGGGCTGTTCACGGTCGTGGAGCGCGACGAGGGCGGGGAGCGGGCCCGGGTCATCGGCTCGATGGTCGACTACCTGTTCGCTCCGGACGATCCGGAGGCGGTGCTGCGACGGCTCGCCGACCCGCAGACGCGGCTGGTGACGCTGACGGTCACCGGCGGCGGCTACGCCGTGGACGGCGACGACCTGGACGACAGCGACGACGGTGTCCGCCACGACCTGGCCCACCCGGGCGTCCCGACCACGATGGTGGGCTTCCTCGTGGAGGCGCTGCGCCGCCGGCGCGAGAGCGGCGCCGGACCGTTCACCGTGCTGTCCTGCGACAACCTGCCCGACAGCGGCGCGGCGGCCCGCACCGCCGTGACCCGCTTCGCCGCCCGCCTGGACCCCGGCCTCGAGCGCTGGATCAGCGACCACGTCAGCTTCCCGTCGAGCATGGTCGACCGCATCACGCCGGAGACGTCGCCCGCGGCTCGCGACGAGGTGCAGGACGCCTTCGGCGTGCCGGACCGCTGGCCCGTGGTCACCGAGCCGTTCCGGCAGTGGGTCATCGAGGACCGGTTCTGCAACGGCCGCCCGCCGCTCGAGCGGGTCGGCGTGCGCTTCGTCCAGGACGTGGCGCCGTACAAGCTCGTCAAGGCGCGGCTGCTCAACGGCGGCCACTCGGCTCTGGGCTATCTCGGCAGCCTGCGCGGCTGCGGCACCTCCGACGAGGCGATGGCCGATCCCGTGGTCCGCACCGCCGTCGAGCACCTGCTGCGCCGGGAGGTGCTGCCGCTGCTGCCGCAGGTGGACGGCCTGGATCTGCAGGACTACCTCGACCAGACGCTGAGCCGCTTCGGCAACCCGGCCGTGGGGGACCAGCTGCGCCGGTTGGCCCGCCGCGGCTCGGTGAAGATGCCGTCCTACGTGCTGCCGTCGCTGCGCGACGCGATCGCGCAGGACCGCCCGCACCGGCTGCTGCTGCTCGTCGTCGCGGCCTGGATGCGCTACCTGCGGGGCACCGACCTTGCGGGAAACCCGGTCACGGTGGAGGACCCGCGCGCGGAGGCGCTGCAGGCCCTCGTGCGGCAGGGCGGCAGCGACCCGCGGCCGCTGCTCGGCATGCGCAGCGTGTTCGGCCGGCTCGGGGACGACCCGCGCGTCGTGGAGGGCGTCACGGAGCTGCTGCGGCTGCTCGACGAGCAGGGCCTGCCGGCGGCGCTGCAGGCCTGCCTCGACGAGTCCCTGCCCGAGGCCGCCTAGGACAGGCCGGCCGCCTCGGCCACGGCCGCTCGCGCGCCCCGGTCACGCAGCACGCGCCACCAGCGGGTGAACGCCTCGGCGAACACCGGTGACTGCGCCAGATCACCGAACACCTCGGCGATCTCGAGAAAGGCCAGCGGCTCGGTGCGCGAGCGGGCGGCCGCTGCGAGCACGGTCTCGAGCAGCCGGTCCACCACGGCGATCGGCTGGCCCTGCTCGTCGATGCCCTGCGCGTAGCGGGCCCAGGCCGCCACGACGAGCGCGGACCGCTCGACCGGGCCGCCGTGCGCCAGCTGCTCGCGCACGACCGGCAGCAGGAACGTCGGAATGCGGTCCGAGCTCTCGGCGCACAGCCGGGCCAGCGTGTCCCGTACCGCGGGATTGGCGAACCGCTCGAGCAGCGTGCGGCGATAGCGCGCCAGGTCGACCCCCGGCACGGGCCGCAGCGTCGGTGTCGCCTCGTGCTCCAGGTATCCCAGCAGGAACGCCGCGAAGGGCGGATCGGCGCAGGCCTGGTCGGTCGTGCGGTGGCCGGCGAGGTAACCCAGGTAGCCGAGGGCCTGGTGGCCGGCGTTGAGCAGGCGCAGCTTCATGAGCTCGTAGGCGTGGACGTCCTCCACGAGCTGCACCCCGACGTCCGCCCACGGCGGGCTGCCGGCGGACCAGCGGTCCTCCAGCACCCACTGCAGGTAGGGCTCGCACACGACCGGCCAGTCGTCGACGACGCCGAGCAGGTCCGCCACCGCGGCGCGGTCCTCGTCGGTCGTTCCCGGCGTGATGCGGTCGACCATCGAGCTGGGAAACGCGACGTGCTCGCGCACCCAGGCCCCGAGCTCCGCGTCGCGCCACGTGGCGAAGCCGCTGAACGCCTCGTGGCACACCCGCCCGTTCTGGGGCACGTTGTCGCAGGACAGCACCGTGAACGGGGGCAGGCCGCGGGAGCGGCGCCGGCTGAGCGCCTCGGTCACCAGCCCGAGCACGCTGGTCGGCTGCGCTCCCGGCTGCAGGTCCAGGAGCACGGCCGGCTCTCGCGGCTGGAACCTGCCGGTCAGCGGGTCGACCGAGTAGCCGCCCTCGGTGATGGTCAGCGAGACGATCCGCGTGGTCTGCGCGGCCAGCCGCTCGACCACGGCCTCGGAGTCGTCCGGGGCGTACAGGTAGTCGACCAGCGAGCCGACGACCTGCGGCTCGCGGCGGCCGTCGGGATGCTTGACCACCAGCGTGTACAGGCCGTCCTGCGCGCGCAGGACGTCGCGCATCCGCCGGTCGAACGGCTGCGTGCCGACGCCGCAGATCCCCCATCCGGTGTGCCCGGCGGCGAGCAGCCGGTCGACGTACAGCGCCTCGTGCGCCCGGTGGAAGCCGCCGACGCCCAGGTGCACGATGCCGGTGGTGACGGCGCTCCGGTCGTACGACGGGACGGGCACCGGCAGGCCGGACAGCGTCGCCGCGCCGAGCCGGCCGGTCAGGACGGCACCTGCACGACGAGGTCGGCGGCGGCGCGCGTGCGCTCCACGAGCCGGGCGTTGGGCTCGTCGGTCGTCTCGACCCAGTGCCGCGCCACGTCCGGCGCGCGACCGTGCGCGACGTGCCGCGCGACCAGGCGCGCCCGGCGCTGCGCCGGGTCGACGTCGAGGAACCACGCCTGCGTCAGCAGCGCGCGCACCGGTGCGAAGGGCCCGTCGTGCAGCAGGTAGTTGCCCTCCGTCACGATCAGCGGGACGCCGCGCGGCACCGCAATCGCTCCGGCCGCGGCGAGCTCGAGCTCGCGGCGGAACTCCGGCGCGTACACGACCTCGTCGGTCCGGGCGCGCAGCCGCTGGAGCAGCGCGACGTAGCCCTCCGCGTCGAAGGTGTCGGGCGCGCCCTTGCGGCTCCGGCGCCCGAGCGCGTCGAGCACCGCGTCGTCCAGATGGAAGCCGTCCAGGGGCACGAGCACAGCGCGGCCGCCGAGCGCCTGCACCAGGCCGGCGGCGAGCGTGGACGTGCCGGCGCCCGGCGCCCCCGCGATGCCCAGCAACGCGCGGCCGCTGCC
>JAOPWI010000107.1 GCA_025965755.1 Frankiales bacterium
GCTCCACCGGATCTGGTTCACGGCCGGCGTCACCCCGGTCAGCTCGGTCAGCCGGTCCAGGCCGTCGAGCGAGTAGTTGCTCACGCCGACGTCGACGGCCAGGCCCGCCTCCCGCGCCTGCAGGAACGCCCGCCACACGTCGGCGCCCACGCCGTCGTCCGGCGGGGCGTGGATGAGCCACAGGTCGACGCGGTCGGTCCCGAGCGCCGCCAGGCTGGCGCGCAGGGTGTCGAGCGCCGCGTCCGCGCGACCGGGCCGGAACTTCGTCGTCACGAAGACCTCGTCGCGCGCGACGCCGCTGGCGCGCAGCCCCTCGCCGACCTCGCGCTCGTTGCGATACATGGTCGCCGTGTCGAGGTGCCGGTAGCCGGCCTCGAGCGCCCAGCGGGTGGCGTCGGTCGCCTGCTGGTCCTGGAGCTGCCAGGTGCCCAGGCCGAGCAGCGGCATGGCGGCACCGCTCGGAAGGGGGACGGCGCGGGGGGGAACGGTCATGCGGCCCATCGTGCCCTCTTGCTGTCCGGCCCGGTCTGGGCCACTGTCCGCGGGTGACCGGGGCGCAGGAGCAGGCGGACGCGATGTACGCGGGTGACACCGCCACCCGCGCGCTCGGCATCGCCATCACCGACGTCGCTCCCGGCCGGGCCACCGCCAGGATGGCCGTGCGGGCGGACATGCTCAACGGCCACGGCATCTGCCACGGCGGCTACCTGTTCCTGCTGGCCGACAGCGCCTTCGCGTTCGCCTGCAACACCCACGGGGTGCCCGTCGTGGCAGCCGGGGCGGACGTGTCCTTTCTGGCTGCCGTCTTTCTCGGCGACGAGCTCGTGGCGACGGCCGAGGAGCGGGTGCTGCGGGGCCGGAGCGGGCTCTACGACGTGACGGTCCGCCGCGGCGAGGAGAGCGTCGCGGAGTTCCGCGGCCGCAGCCGGCAGCTGCCCGTACGGCCGGCCTGACCTGCGCGACCTGACGCCGGACCCCGCTTCGCTCGACCGGGTGGAGCGGGCCCCGCAGCGGGTGGGGGACCGGCGCGGTCGGTCGGGACCGTCCCGTGCGCCACGCCGCCGGCGGATGCTCCTGCGCACTGAGCAGGGGCGGCCGGGTGGCGCCGGGTCAGGGGACGCGAGGTGGCCTCACCGGCGCAGCCCCTCGAAGGCGAGCGCCACGATCCCGTCGCCCACGTCGGAGGCCGAGTGGGTGCCCGGGCGGTACCACTCGACGACGCCGTTGACCATGCCGAACAGCAGCCGGGAGACCAGCCGCGGGTCCAGATCGGCGCGCACATCGCCCTCGTCGATGGCGGCGCGGACCAGCGCGGACAGGCGCCGGTCGAACTCCCGCCGCCGCTCCAGCGCCCAGCGCTCCGCCTCGGTGTTGCCACGGACGCGGAGCAGCAGCGTGACGTACGGCAGCTGGTCGGCGAGCACGTCGGCGCTGCGGCGCACGACGTGCTCCAGCCGGTCCACGGCTGGACCGGCGACCGGCTCGTCGAGGACGGCGAACAGCGCGTCGACGGCCCGGGCGACCGCGAGGCGGAGCAGCTCCTCCTTGCCGGAGACGTGGTTGTAGATCGAGGATTTCGTCAGCCCGGTGGCCCGGGCGAGGTCCTCCATGCTGGTCGCGTCGTAGCCGCGGGCGTTGAACTCCTGCACCACGAGAGCCAGCAGCTCGTCCAGGCTGTGCCGCGCGGGGCGGCCCCGCCCGCGCGCCGTCACGGTCATGCCGCCGACCGTAACCCGGCCTTGACGGCGGGGGAGTCCCGCCGGAATATACGAACGACCGTTCGT
The DNA here is from genome assembly GCA_025965755.1 of Frankiales bacterium. GTDB lineage: Bacteria > Actinomycetota > Actinomycetes > Mycobacteriales > SCTD01 > RYN-170. The sequence goes on from JAOPWI010000107.1 coordinate 1,785, forward strand.
TCCACGTCTGGAGGCGCTCGTGACCGCCGTCGTCCCAGCGCGCACCCCGGAGCAGGAGTTCCAGGACCGGATCGACGCCGACGACCGGGTGGAGCCGCGGGACTGGATGCCGGACGGCTACCGCAGGACGCTCGTCCGGCAGATCGCGCAGCACGCGCACTCCGAGATCATCGGCATGCAGCCGGAGGGCAACTGGATCACCCGCGCCCCGTCGCTGCGCCGCAAGGTGATCCTCGTGGCCAAGGTCCAGGACGAGGCGGGGCACGGCCTCTACCTGTACGGCGCGGCCGAGACGCTGGGCGCCGACCGCGACGAGCTGCTCGACATGCTGCACACCGGCCGGCAGAAGTACTCGACGATCTTCAACTACCCGACCACCAGCTGGGCCGACGTGGCGGCGATCGGCTGGCTCGTCGACGGGGCCGCGATCATGAACCAGGTGCCGCTGACGCGCTGCTCGTACGGGCCGTACGCCCGCGCGATGACCCGGGTGTGCAAGGAGGAGAGCTTCCACCAGCGGCAGGGCTTCGAGGCGATGATGACCCTCTGCCACGGGACCGCGACCCAGAAGCGGATGGCCCAGGACGCCCTCGACCGGTGGTGGTGGCCGTCGCTGATGATGTTCGGCCCCAACGACGACGCCAGCCCCCACAGCGCGCAGTCGATGGCCTGGGGCATCAAGCGCTTCTCCAACGACGAGCTGCGGCAGCGCTTCGTCGACGCGACCGTGCCGCAGGCGCAGTTCCTCGGGCTGACCGTCCCCGACCCGGACCTGCGCTGGGACGGGAAGCACTGGATCTCCGGCGCGATCGACTGGACCGAGTTCCAGACCGTGATGCGCGGCGACGGCCCGTGCAACCGCGAGCGCCTGCGCCACCGGGTCGCCGCGCACGAGGACGGCGCCTGGGTGCGCGAGGCGGCTGCTGCCTATGCGGACAAGCACCGGTGAGCCAGCCGCTGTGGGAGGTGTTCGTGCGCAGCAGGCGCGGGCTGTCGCACACCCACGTCGGCAGCCTGCGGGCGCCCGACGCCCACATGGCGCTGCGCCATGCGCGCGACGTCTACACCCGCCGCCAGGAGGGCGTCAGCATCTGGGTCGTTCCGGCCGCCGAGGTCGTCGCCAGCAGCCCGGACGAGAAGGACGCGTTCTTCGACCCGGCCGGCGACAAGCCCTACCGCCACCCGACCTTCTACACGGTGCCCGACGAGGTGCAGCACCTGTGACGGCGGTGCAGACCGACACCGACACCGCGGTGTACGCGCTGCGGCTCGGCGACGACGCGCTCGTGCTCGCGCAGCGGCTCTGCGAGTGGGCCGCGCGGGCGCCGCAGCTCGAGGAGGACGTCGCGCTGCTCAACCTCGCGCTCGACCTGCTCGGCCAGGCGCGCAGCCTGCTGACGCGCGCCGGCGAGCTCGCGGGCCCGGACCCGAACGGCACGGTCCGGACGGAGGACGACCTGGCCTACCTGCGCGACGAGCCGGAGTTCTGCAACGCCCTGCTGATGGAGGTCCAGAGCGGCGACTTCGGCCGCACCATGGCCCGCCAGCTGCTGGTCTCGGCCTGGCAGGTCCCGCTCTGGACCGCCCTGGCGGCGAGTGCCGACGAGGGCATCGCCGGGGTCGCCGGCAAGGCGGTCAAGGAGGCGGCCTACCACCTCGACCACGCCCGCAGCTGGGTGCTGCGGCTCGGCGACGGCACCGCGGAGTCGCACCGCCGCCTGCAGCAGGGGCTGGACGACGTCTGGCCGTACGCCGCCGAGCTGTTCGAGCGCGACGCCCTGCTGGACCGGCTGGTCGAGCGCGGGGTGGCCGCCGACCCGGCGCTGCTCGAGCCGCAGTGGCGCGCCACCGTGCAGGCCGTCCTGGCCGAGGCGACGCTGACGGTGCCCGAGACGACCTGGCGCCCGACCGGCGGCCGCCGCGGGCAGCACCTCACCGGCTTCGGCTACCTGCTCGCCGAGCTGCAGCACCTGCACCGCAGCCACCCCGGCGCGACGTGGTGACCACGGTCCGCGAGGTGCTGGCCACGGTGACCGACCCGGAGCTCCCGGTGCTGACCCTCGAAGACCTCGGGGTGCTTCGCGAGGTGTCCGTCGACGGCGACGAGGTCACGGTGACCGTCACGCCGACCTACTCCGGCTGCCCCGCGATGGACGAGATCCGCGCCGACATCACCGCGGCCCTCGCGCAGCACGGCTACCGGGCCACGGTCCGCACGGTGCTGAGCCCGGCCTGGACGACGGACTGGATGAGCGAGGACGGCAAGCGCAAGCTGCGCGAGTTCGGCATCGCCCCGCCCGGTCCGGTGCTGCTGCAGATCGGCCGCCGGGTCTCGTGCCCGCAGTGCGGGTCGGCGGACACCGAGGAGATGGCGCGGTTCTCCTCGACCTCCTGCAAGGCGATGTGGCGCTGCCGGTCCTGTCGCGAGCCGTTCGAGCGCTTCAAGGAGCACTGAGCGTGGACGAGGCCGGCTTCCACCGACTCCGGGTCGGCGGCGTCGACCGGCTCACCGACGACGCCGTGGCGGTCACCTTCGAGCTGCCGGACGCGCTGGCGCCGGTCTTCCGGCACCGGGCCGGGCAGCACCTGACGGTGCGCCGGCCGGGCAGCGACGCGCGCCGGACGTACTCGGTCTGCACCAGCGCCGTCACCGGGCCGCTGCGGGTGGCGGTGAAGCGGCTGGACGGCGGGCTGCTCTCGACCTGGCTGACCGACGGCCTGCGGCCCGGCGACGAGCTGGAGGTGCTGCCGCCGGCCGGCCGGTTCGGTCCTGCCGTCGACCCGGCGCGGCGCCGGCGCTACGGCCTGGTCGCCGCCGGGAGCGGCATCACCCCGCTGCTGTCGATCGCGGCCACCGTGCTGGACGTCGAGCCGCACAGCGAGGTGGTCCTGCTGTACGGCAACCGCACGACGGGCGACGTGATGTTCCTCGAGGAGCTGTCGGACCTGAAGGACCGCCACCCCACGCGGCTGGAGCTGCTGCACGTGCTGTCCGGCGAGGAGCAGGAGTCCGAGCTGCTGTCCGGCCGGCTCGACCGGCAGCGGCTGCAGCGCCTTGTGGCCACGCTCGTGCCGGTCGACGAGGTCGACGAGTGGTACCTCTGCGGCCCGTTTGCGCTGGTGACCGAGGCGCGCGAGGTGCTCCGGGAGGCCGGCGCGAGGCAGGTGCACGTGGAGCTCTTTCACGCCGCCGCGCCGCCGCCGCGTCCGCCGCGTCCGCCCGGCCAGGCGGTCGCCACGTCGACCGTGATCGCCACGCTGCACGGCCGCACCAGCACGGTCGCGGTCGAGCGCGACGGCCAGCCGGTGCTGGACGCGGTCCTCGCCGTGCGCCCGGACGCGCCCTTCGCGTGCAAGGGCGGCGTGTGCGGCACCTGCCGGGCACGCGTCGTGGAGGGCGCCGTCGCGATGGACGTCAACTACGCCCTGGAGCCCGACGAGCTGGCCGCCGGCGTGGTGCTCACCTGCCAGGCGCACCCGACGACCGACCGGGTCCGGCTCGCGTTCCTGTAGCGGCTACCAGAGCGAGTACGAGCGCCCCGTGCGCAGCCGCTCGACCGACAGGGCGCGGGCCGTCGGCGTGACCAGGTGCGCCTGGCCGGTGCCGGAGACCGTCAGCTGGCCCTCCTCGACGGTGATGAGGGTGTCCTCGTCGATGGCCAGGCCGTGCCGCAGCCGGGCCAGCGAGACCGCCGCCATGAGCCGGCCGATCGTGCCCCACTGCGCGGCGTGCACGTCGACGGCGAACGGCAGCAGCCCGATCCCGGTCACGACCGTGACCTCGTCCAGGTCCTCCGAGGCGTCCTGCGGGCAGACCGGCGTGCCGGCGCTGCGCCAGCCGCCGACGATGGCCCGCTCGGCCGCGACCACCGCTCCGGCGGAGAACCCGGCGTAGGGCCGCGAGCCCGCCCGCAGCCAGTGCCGCAGCGCGGAGGCGGCCGGGGCCAGCGCGTCGGCGTACGCGGGAGTGGGCCCGCC
>JAOPWI010000113.1 GCA_025965755.1 Frankiales bacterium
GGCAGCGGCACCAGGCGCACCGACAGCGTCCGCGCGGCCCGCAGGGCGCGGTCGCGCGCGTCGGGCAGCTCGGCCGGCGCCCCGAAGATGCACAGCGCCGCGTCGCCCTGGAACTTGTTGACGAAGCCGCCCTCGGCGGTGACCACCTCGACCACCGTGCCGAAGAAGGCGTTCAGCCGCCCCACGACCTGCTCCGGGCCGAGCTGCTCGGCCAGCCCGGTCGACCCGACGACGTCGACGAACAGCACCGCGACGTCGCGCCGCTCGCCGCCGAGCCGCACGCCCTGCTCCAGGGCCAGCCGGGCCACGTCGGGCCCGACCTGCCGGCCGAACAGGTCGCGCAGCCGCTCCCGCTCCTGCAGCCCCTCCACCATCCGGTTGAAGCCGCTCTGCAGCTGCCCGACCTCGGAGGCGTCGTAGACGGGCACCCGCACCTCGAGCCGTCCGGCGGCCACCTCGCGCAGCGCGCCCGTGACCGACTCCAGCGGGTCGCTGACCGAGCGGGCGGCGAACAGCATGCCGCCGAGCCCGACGACGAGCCCCAGCCCGGCCAGGAAGAGCACCGCCCGCTCGTCGATGCGGCCCTCACCGCCGATGTCGATGAGCCCGGCGACGATGCCCAGCAGCGGCACGCCGGTGCCGAGCGCCCAGGACAGCAGCACCCGGCGGCGGACGCCGAGCAGCAGGGTCGGCGGCTCGCTGGCGGACTCGAACGCCTCGGTGACCAGCGGGCGGGCCAGCCGCTCGGTGAGCAGGTAGCAGAGCGCGCAGGTCGTCAGGCCGCCGAGGCCGACCGTGAGCCCGATGGACCCGGCGACGGCGTACCCGTCATTGAGGTTGACGCCGGTGAACAGCAGCACGCCGATCAGCCACAGCACGCCGTACAGCCGGACCAGCACGGCCGGCAGCCGCAGCAGCCGGCGCCGGTCGCGCGTGCCGAGGTCCTCCTGCGGCCGCAGCAGCCAGGGCCGCAGCGGCCGCAGGAGCAGGATGCTCCCGACCAGGCCGACCAGCAGGGCGAAGGCCAGGTAGCCGGCGAGCACGATGCCGTTGAGGACCGTGCCGGTGGGATCCCCGGGCCCGGGCGCCTGCGGCGCCAGGTAGGCCAGGTAGGAGAACACCACCGCTGCCCCGCTGAGATGGGAGCCGGTCATGGCCGGCCCCATCGCCAGCAGGAAGCGCCCGGTCATGACCCGCCGGCGCGGTGCGGTCATCCCAGCAGCCGGACGGCGTGGCGCCCGGCTGCGGCGGCGGCCACGAAGGCCACCGGATCGTCGTCCAGCCCGCGTCCCATCGACGACAGCCGCACCGGTGAGCCGCGCAGCACGTCCAGCAGCCCGTCGTCGTCCACCTCGACCCGGCGGTGCCGGGCCAGCTCGGGCAGCTGCCCGGCAAGAGCGGCGTAGGACGCGGGCACGACCACGTCGGCCGGGGCGAGAGCGACCCGTCCGTACGCCGTGAGGGAGTGGTGCGAGACGCCGCGGTGCCGCTCGCGGGGGTCGGCCTGCGACATCCGCAGCACCGCGACCGCCCGGCCGCCGACCGCGACGGCGGCATTGACGGCCTCGCCGGCGGCCACTCCGGAGAAGCCCCACGCGGTTCCGGTGCCCAGGTTGCCCGGTCCCTGCGTGACCACGGCCAGCTCCGCGCCGAGGACCCGCTCGGCGGCCAGCAGCCCGGAGTGCAGCGTCACGCACTCGACGTCGCCGCCAAAGGCCTGGCCGACGGTCACCGTGCCGGCCAGCGACGGCGCCAGCTCGGCCACCGTCCGGGAGAACCACAGGGGCAGCGCGCCGCCGTCGGTCATGACGTACGCGATGCGGGTGCCCGGCCGGTCGGCCAGCACCGCGGCGACCACGGCCGGCAGGGAGGAGTGCAGGTCCGCGACCACGACCGGCATGCCGGGCGGGGCCAGCGGCTCGCCACCGGCCAGCGCGGCGTGGTGCGGCGAGTCCTGCTCGTCGGCGCCCAGGACGACGGCCTGCAGCGGGGTGTAGCGCGCCTTGACCAGGTGACCCGGGCCGGTGCGGTCCGGCGGCAGGCGGTCCGGCAGGGCGACCACGAGCGCGTAGCCGCCGGTGCCCAGCCCCATCGCGAGGGCGGTCGTGTTCAGCAGCACCGCGTCGCCCTCGACCGGCTCGCCGACCAGGGCCGGGTGGGCCAGCGCGCGCACCGGTGCGCCGTCGACCTCGGCCGTGAGCTCGACGGCTCCCGCCCACCGGCGGCCCAGCTGCGTCACCGTGCCGCGGCGCCAAGTGATCACCCGCTCAGGCTAGCCTCGGCCGCGTGGCGGCGAAGAAGACCGAACGGCTGCTCAACCTGGTCATCTGCTTGCTCGCGACCCGTCGCTTCCTGTCCGTTCAGGAGATCCGCGAGGCCGTGCCCGGCTACGACCAGGGCGAGGAGGCCTTCCGGCGGATGTTCGAGCGGGACAAGAACGAGCTGCGCGAGCTCGGGGTCCCGCTGGAGACCGGCACCCTGGCGGTCGCCTTCGACGACGAGCCCGGTTACCGCATCGCCCGCCGGGACTACGAGCTGCCCGAGCTGGTGCTCGAGCCCGACGAGGCGGCCGCGCTGGGCCTGGCCGCCCGGCTCTGGCAGTCCGCCCCGCTGGCCGGGGCGACCGGCAGCGCGCTGCTCAAGCTGCGGGCGGCCGGCGTCGACGCGCCCGAGGCCAGCGGCGCGCTCGAGCCGCGGGTGGGTGCCAGCGAGCCGGCCTTCGCGTCCGCGCTGTCGGCTGTGCGCGACGGCCGTCCCGTCCGCTTCGCCTACCGGACGATGGGCCGCCCGGACCCGGAGCAGCGCGAGGTCGAGCCGTGGGGCGTCGTGTCCTGGCACGGCCGCTGGTACCTCGTCGGGCTGGACACCGTCCGCGGCGCCGAGCGGGTGTTCCGGCTGTCCCGGGTCGTCGGCGACATCGCGGCGGTGGGGGAGCCCGGCTCGGTGACGATCCCGGGGCACGTCGACCTGCGCGCGCTGGTGGCCCGGATGGCCGCCGAGCAGCCTCGCTTCACCGCGCGGGTACGGGTGCGCGCCGGCGCCTGCTGGGCGCTGCGGCGCGAGGCCGACGCCAGCGAGCCGGCGCGCGAGGGCTGGGACCTGCTGTCCGTGGGCTTCTCCGATCCGGAGCGCTTCGCCGACCGGGTGGCCGGCTACGGCGCCGACGCCGTCGTCGAGAGCCCGCCCGAGGCGCGCGAGGCGGTCGTTCGGCGGCTGCGCGCGCTGGCGGGGGCGTCATGAGCGGCTCGCTCGACCAGCTGCCGCGGCTGCTCGCGCTGGTGCCCTACCTGCTGGCCCGGCCGGGCGTGGCCGTCTCGGAGGTGGCCGAGGTCTTCGGCGTCTCGGAGCGGCGGCTGCGCGCCGACCTCGAGCTGCTGTGGGTGTGCGGGCTGCCCGGGCACGGGCCGGGTGATCTCATCGACCTCGAGTTCGAGGGCGACACCATCACGATGCTCGAGCCGGCCGGAGTGACCCGACCGCTGCGGCTCACCGTGGACGAGGCGCTCGCGCTGATCGTGGCGCTGCGGGCCCTGTCGGAGACACCGGGGCTGGAGGAGCGCGACGCGGTCGACCGGGCGCTGGCCAAGGTGGAGCGGGTGGCCGGCGCCGCCGCCCTGCCCGCCGACCGGGTCGAGGTGGCCCTCGAGGGAGCGGGCGAGGTGCTGCCGGTCGTGCAGGACGCGCTGGACCGCCAGCGCCGCCTGCACCTGTCCTACTACGTGCCCGGGCGCGACGAGACCACCGAGCGCGATGTCGACCCGATGCGCCTGCTGCTGGTGGAGGGCCGGCCCTATCTCGAGGGGTGGTGCCGGCGGGCCGAGGGCGTCCGGCTGTTCCGGCTCGACCGGGTGCAGGGCGTCGAGCTGCTCGACGCGCCGGCCGACCCGCCGGCCACGGCCGAGCACCGCGACCTGTCGCAGGGCCTGTTCCAGCCGTCGCCCGAACACCTGCTGGTGACGCTCGTGCTGCGCCCGGGCGCGCACTGGGTCGCCGACTACCACCCGTGCGAGTCGGTCGAGGCCGGTGACGTGCCCGGCGAGCTGGTCGTCGGGCTGCGGACGCCGACCACCGACTGGGTCCGGCGGCTCGCCCTGCGGCTGGGCGACCAGGGCCGGGTCGTCGCGCCGGCCGAGCTGGCCGAGGCCGTCAGGGCGGACGCCCGCGTGGCCCTCGCGGCCTACGGGCCGGCCTGAGCGGGGGCGACCGGACACCCGCCCGAGTGACAGTCGTGGCGGTCCGGTCAAGGGTTGCGCATGCGCTGCCGATGCCCGGTGCGTTGCCGCGCACGGACGTGCGGCCCGCGAGAGGACTCGAAGCGATGACGACGATCAAAGCGTCCTGCCCCAGCTGCGGCGAGGTCGAGCTGACCCCGGCCGAGGTCGCTCTCGTGGTCTGCAGCCACGCGCCGCTGTCCTACTACGCCTTCCGGTGCGGCACCTGCACCGAGGAGATCCGCAAGCCCGCCGACGACCACGTCGTCGCCCTGCTCGTCTCCGGCGGCGTGCCGGCCCAGGTCTGGGAGCTCCCGGCCGAGGCGCTCGAGCCCCGCAGCGGGCCGCGCCTGACGTACGACGACCTGCTGGACTTCGCCCTGCAGCTCGGCGGCTGCGACACGCTGGCCGCCCTCGCGGACGCCCCGGTCGCCTCCTCCTGACGCCCGCCGCGGGCTAGCCTGCCCGCGTGCGCTGGATCCTGATCGACATCGCGATCGCCCTTGTGGCCCTCGCCGTCATGGCCGTGCTCGTGCTCGGGCTCTGGCGCAGGGTCACCAGCCTGGGGCGCGAGGTCAGCCGGGCCGGCGAGCTCGTCGGGCGGGCCACCGAGGACCTGGCCCGGGTCCAGGACGCGGCACCGCACGGTGGCGCGCGGCCGAACGAGCTGCACACCGCGTACGCCCCGGCGCCCGTCCGCACCGGACGGACCACCCGTCGTTCCCGCAGCGCCGCCCGCTAGCACCGTCCCGGCGTACCCTGAGCTGTCGTCCTAGGAGGAACCCCCGTGCTCGGTCTCGGCACCACAGAGCTCATCATCGTCGCGGTCGTCATCATGGTGCTGTTCGGCGCCAAGCGGCTGCCTGACTCGGCGCGGGCCCTTGGCCGGTCGATGCGCATCCTCAAGGCGGAGACCAAGGGCCTGCACAACGACGACGACGTGGCGACCCCGCTCGCGCCGTCCGTGACGCCGCCCGGTCCCCGGTTCGACCCGCAGACCGGCCAGCCCGTCGGCCAGCGCTTCGACCCGCAGACCGGCCTGCCGCTGGACGCCCAGCAGCAGCCCGGCCGCCAGCCCTAGGTGGCGGGGGGAGACCCCGCCGGGCTCACGCCCGACGGGCGGATGACGCTCGTCGAGCACCTGTACGAGCTGCGCAGCCGGCTGGCCCGGTCCATGCTGGCCATCGCGGTCGCCGTCGTCGTCGTCTTCATCCTGTGGGAGCCGGTCTTCGAGTTCCTCAAGGCGCCCTACTGCGCCACCGGCAGCGGGGAGAAGGCCGGCTGCGACCTGGTGTCGATCCAGGTGTTCGACCAGTTCAAGGTCCGCCTGCGGGTCGCGTTCATCGGCGGCATCGTCGCCTCCTCGCCGGTCTGGCTCTACCAGATCGGCGCGTTCATCACGCCGGCGCTGCACCGCAAGGAGCGTCGCTACGCCGCGGCCTTTCTGGCCGCCTCGCTCGTGCTGTTCGCCGTCGGGGCGGCCTTCGCCTATCTGACGATCTCCCGCGGCCTGGACTTCCTGCTCTCGGTCGGCGGCGACGGCATCACGACGCTGGTCGGGGTGCAGAGCTACCTGTCGTTCGTCACGCTGTGCCTGCTCGCCTTCGGCGTCGCGTTCGAGTTCCCGGTCGTCGTGCTGTTCCTGCACTTCGTCGGCGTGCTGTCGGCTGACCGCATGCGGGCCGCCCGCCGCGGCACCGTGGTCGGGCTGTTCGCCTTCAGCGCGCTCATCACGCCGTCGCAGGACCCGATCACCTTCGTCGCCATGGCCGGCCCGCTGTGCCTGCTGTACGAGCTGTGCATCCTCATCGCCCGGGTCCGCGAGCGCCGCAGCCGCAAGCGGTCGCGGCTCCAGCAGGCGGAGCTCGACGACGACACCCCGTCGGTGCTGGACGCGGCGCCGTCGCCGCTGCCGGCCGCCGCCTCCTGGCGCGACGACGAGCGCTCGCGCCTCTGACAGGCGGGTTCCCTCGTCGCCGGCCGGGGACGTAGCGTGACGTGGTGACCTCCGCCGGCTCCGACCTCTCGCCCGCGGAGCGCTACGCGGCCTTCCGGCGCGGGCAGGGCGGCCCCGCGCTCACCGAGTTCGAGGCCGGCTACCCCTTCGGCCTGGACGCGTTCCAGCGCACGGCCTGCCGCGCGCTCGAGGAGGGCCGCGGCGTGCTGGTGGCCGCCCCGACCGGCGCCGGCAAGACGGTCGTCGGGGAGTTCGCCGTCCACCTGGCACTGCGCGAGGGCCGCAAGTGCTTCTACACGACGCCGATCAAGGCCCTGTCGAACCAGAAGTACGCCGACCTGGTCGCCCGGCACGGTGCCGAGCGGGTCGGCCTGCTCACCGGCGACAACGCCGTCAACGGCGATGCGGACGTGGTGGTCATGACCACCGAGGTGCTGCGCAACATGCTCTACGCCGGCAGCTCCACCCTGCGCGGGCTGTCGCACGTCGTGATGGACGAGGTGCACTACCTCGCCGACCGGGCTCGCGGCGCGGTCTGGGAGGAGGTGATCATCCACCTGCCCGACGACGTTCGGCTGGTGTCGCTGTCGGCGACGGTCAGCAACGCCGAGGAGTTCGCCGACTGGCTGGTCACGGTCCGCGGCGACACCGAGGTCGTCGTGGAGGAGCACCGCCCCGTCCCGCTGACGCAGCACGTGCTCGTGGGCACCCGGCTCTACGACCTGTTCGATCCGGAGGGCGAGGGCAAGGTCAACCGCGACCTCGAGCGGCTCTTCCGCGAGGAGTCCCGGTGGACACCGCGGGACAAGGGCGGCCGGCCGCAGCGGCGCTCCGTGCCCAGCCGGGCCGACGTCATCGAGCGGCTGCACCGCGAGGGGCTGCTGCCGGCGATCACCTTCATCTTCAGCCGGGCCGGCTGCGCCGCGGCCGTCGACCAGTGCATCGGCGCCGGGCTGCGGCTGAACTCCTCCGAGGAGCGGGAGCGCGTGCGCCTGCACGTCGAGGCGCGGGCCAAGGACATTCCGCACGAGGACCGGCGGGTTCTGGGCTACTGGGAGTGGCTGGACGCGCTCGAGCGCGGGATCGCCGCCCACCATGCCGGCATGCTGCCGACCTTCAAGGAGATCGTCGAGGAGCTGTTCGCCGACGGCCTGGTCAAGGCGGTCTTCGCCACCGAGACCCTGGCGCTCGGGGTCAACATGCCGGCCCGCTCGGTGGTCCTCGAGAAGCTGGTCAAGTGGAACGGCGAGACGCACGCCGACATGACCCCGGGGGAGTACACCCAGCTCACCGGCCGCGCCGGCCGCCGCGGCATCGACGTCGAGGGCCACGCGGTCGTGCTGTGGCAGCAGGGCTTCGATCCCCGCCAGGTGGCCGGCCTCGCGTCCACCCGGACCTATCCCCTGCGGTCGAGCTTTCGCCCCTCGTACAACATGGCGGTCAACCTGGTCGGCGCCTTCGGGCGGGAGCCGGCCCGGGCGCTGCTGGAGAGCTCGTTCGCGCAGTTTCAGGCCGACAAGTCCGTCGTCGGCCTGGCCCGGCAGGTCACCCGCAACCTCGAGGCGCTCGAGGGCTATCGCGAGGCCATGACCTGCCACCTCGGTGACGCGCAGGAGTACGCCCTGCTGCGCCGGCGGGTCAAGGAGCGCGAGCAGGCGCTGTCCCGGGAGGGCGCCGCCAGCCGCCGGGCCGCCGCGGCGCAGTCGCTGGAGAAGCTCAAGCCGGGCGACGTGATCCGGGTGCCCAACGGCCGGCGCAGCGGCATCGCCGTGGTCATCGACCCCGGCGTCGGCATCAGCGGCGAGGCCCACCCGCTGGTCGTCACGGAGGACCGCTGGTCGGGCCGGCTGTCCTTCGCCGACTTTCCCGGCCCGGTCGAGCCGCTCGGCCGGCTGCGGCTGCCCAAGAACGTCAACGTCCGCTCGCCGCAGACCCGCCGGGACCTGGCCTCCTCCCTGCGTGCGCTCGGCCTGGACGCCGGGGTTCGGCCGGGGCGCTCGCGCTCCGGCGCCGCCGACGACCCGCACCTGGTGTCGGTGCGGGCGGCGCTGCGCCAGCACCCGGTGCACGGCTGTGAGGACCGCGAGGCGCACATGCGCTGGGGCGAGCGGTGGACCCGGCTGCGGTCCGAGACGGACGCGCTGGAGCGCCGGGTCGAGGGCAAGACGTCCTCCATCGCGCGGGTCTTCGACAAGGTCTGCCGGCTGCTCGACCGGCTCGGCTACCTCGCCGGCGACGAGGTCACCGACGCCGGCCGGGCTCTGGCCCGCGTCTACAGCGAGGTCGACCTGCTGGTCGTGGAGAGCATCCGCGAGGGGCAGTGGGACGAGCTCACGCCGGCCGAGCTGGCCGCGGTCGCCTCGACCCTGGTCTATGAGAGCCGGCGTCCCGACGAGGCCTCCCCGCGCGTTCCCGGCGGGGCGGTGCGGGCGGCGGTCGAGGACCTGTCGGTCCTGTGGAGCCGGCTGTCCCAGGCGGAGAGCGAGGCGGGGCTGTCCTTCCTGCGCGAGCCCGACCCGGGCTTCGCGTGGGCGGCCTGGCGCTGGGCCGAGGGCGCCCGGCTCGAGCAGGTGCTCGACGACGACCCCGACATGACGGCCGGCGACTTCGTGCGCTGGTGCAAGCAGCTCGTGGACCTGCTGGGGCAGATCGGTGACGTCGCGGGCGAGGAGCGGCCCGAGCTGCGGCGCACCGTCCGCCGGGCGATCGAGGCGGTCCGTCGAGGCGTCGTGGCCTACAGCTCCGTCGTGTGACCCGCGCCGTCCCCCGCGGCGGGCTGCCGGCCGTCGCGGTGCTGCTGCTCGCCTTCAACCTGCGGCCCGCGGTGGCCAGCGTCGGGCCGGTTCTCGCCGACGTCCGGGCCGATCTGGGCCTGTCCGGGACCGGCGCGGCGGTGCTCGGCGCCCTGCCGGTCCTGTGCTTCGGCGCCGGGTCGGCGCTGGCCGGACCGCTGGCCCGGCGCTCGGGCCCGGACCGGGCGCTGCTCACCGCACTGGCCCTGACCGTCGGCGGGCTGCTCCTGCGGCTCGGGCCGTCGCCGGTCACCCTGTTCGCCGGCACGCTGCTCGCCGGGGCGGGCATCGCCGTGGGCAACGTGCTGCTGCCCGCGCTGGTCAAGCGGGACTTCCCCGACCGCACCGGCCCGATGATGGGCGCGTACGCGGTCGCGCTCGCCGTCGGGGCGTCGCTGGCGGCCGGCGCGACGGTCCCGGCGGTCGAGGCCTTCGGCGGCGGCTGGCGCACCGGGCTCGGCGTCT
>JAOPWI010000114.1 GCA_025965755.1 Frankiales bacterium
CAGGCGGTGCACGGCTCCGAGGTCCCAGCACGAGCGCGCGCGCAGGCCCTCGGCGACCAGCGGCGTCGCGGTGCCGGCCGCGGTCCACCACACCAGGCGGGCAGCGGTGCCCGGCAGGACGGTGGCTCCGCCGGGAACGCGCAGCAGCTCCCCGCCCACGGCCAGCCCGAGCAGGCCGCGGTCGACCGCCACCCCGACGGCCGTCCCGGCCGGGACGGCCGCCAGCCGCTCCCGAGCCGCCGCGGGCGGCACTGTCGTGACGTGCACCGCACCATCCTCGCCGCCGGCAGGAGTCCGCGCCGGGACGCCGAAGTACGGGAGCAGCGAACGCCCTCGAACCCCTGGAGATGTCCCGTGCGCTCCCCCCGCCTCCTGCTGGTCGGCGCCCTCGCCGCCTCCGTCGTGGCCGTGCCCGGCGTGCAGGCCGCCACCACGGCGACCACCACGACCCCGGCCGCCACCACGACCCCGGCCGCCACCACGACCACGGCTGGCAGCCCGGTCGGCCGCTACGTCGTCAAGCTCGCCGACGGCCAGCGCCCCGCGCTGCTCGGCAGCCGGCTTCAGGGGCTCGGCGCCACGTCGGCCGTCGCGTTCGAGACGATCGGCGCGATGGCGGTCACCGCGCCGCGCGCCGCGGTCGACGCGCTGCTGCGCAGCGGTATCGCCGTCTCGGCCCGCCCGGAGCGGGAGATCGAGCTGCACCTCGCCGAGTCGGTCACGTACATCGGCGCCGACCGGGCCACCGTCGGCAGGCCCGTCACGGTCGCGACGAAGCGGGGCCGGGTCACCCGCCCGGCCGTCGACGGCACCGGCAGCTCCGTCGCGGTCCTGGACACCGGCATCAACGACGCCCACCCCGACCTGCTCGGCCAGGTCACCACGCACCGCAACTTCGAGCTGTCCTACCTCGGCGAGATGCTGCTCAGCGCCGAGCAGCTGGACGCCTACGCGCTCGCCACCGGTGACACCGCCCGCACCGACGACATCGGCCACGGCACCCACGTCGCCGGCATCGTCAGCGGCACCGGCGCCGCGGCGAGAAAGCGCGCCAACGGCAACCGGGGCGTCGCCCCCGGCGCCCAGCTGGTCGACCTGCGCATCGCCGCCGGGCCGGTGCAGGGCCTGGTCGACGACATGGGCTGGGAGCGCAACGCCATCGCCGCCTTCGACTGGCTGATCCGGCACCGCAAGGACGCCCAGTTCGGCAGGAACGGGATCCGGCTGTCGACCAACTCCTGGGGCCTGACCGGCACCGATGTCGTCTACGGCGCGCCGGACTTCGACCCGCTGCGCGAGATCATCACCAGCATGGACCGGAGCGGCCTCATCACCGTCTTCTCGGCGGGCAACGACGGGGCGAAGGACAACGTCACGGACCGGACCGTCCCGAACGGCCTGCCCCAGGTCATCTCGGTCGCCGCGTCGTGCAAGCCCGGCGCGACCACCCAGGGCTGCGGCCACCCCGCCAGGAACGACATCGGCACGTTCTCCAGCCGCGGGCCGTCGGTGGACATCGCCGCGCCCGGCGTGGAGATCGTCTCGGCCGTCACGCCCAACGTCGTCGGCGCGCTGGGCAAGGGCTGCGCGCCCAGCGAGCTCGGGCCGGTGCCGTGCGTGCTGACCCCCGGCCAGTACGGCGGCAAGGACGCGAACGCGGCCGATGTCGCGGTCAACTACGCCCTGTACGGCTCGCTCAACGGCACCTCGATGGCCGGGCCGCACATCGCCGGCGTGGTCGCGCTCCTGCTCGAGGCCAACCCGAGGCTGACGCCGACCCAGGTCCAGACGGTGCTGGCCGCGACGGCGACCGACCGGCAGCGCAAGGGGCGTGACATCGAGGCCGGCTGGGGGCTGGCGGACGTGCCGGACGCGCTGGTGGCGGCGACCCGGCTGAAGACCGAGCCGTTGGCCAGGGTGTTCCCCGGGTTCCGCTGGGCGTCGTCGCTGTAGGACGCGCGGCGCGTAGCCCTACTCTGCCTCCCGTGGCGGAGCGGGTGCAGGTGGTCGGCGCGGCCCTGCTGCGCACCGACCCGCTCGGCCAGCGCCGGGCCCTGGCCAGCCGCCGGACCGGACCGCCGCATCTGGCCGGCTACTGGGAGTTCCCGGGGGGCAAGGTCGAGCTCGGCGAGACCGACCAGCAGGCGCTGGTGCGCGAGCTGCGCGAGGAGCTCGGGCTGGAGGCCGAGGTCGGCGAGCGGCTCGGGCCGGACCTGCCGATCGGGGAGACGGCCGTGCTGCGGGTCTACCTGTGCCAGGCGGTCGGCGAGCCGGCGCTGGTCGACCACGACGCGCACCGCTGGCTGGCGGCGGACGAGCTGGACGACGTCGCGTGGATCCCGGTCGACCTGCCGCTGGTGGAAGATCTGCGGGAGCTGCTGCGCTGAGCGGCTCTGCTCTCCGGCTCCCGTAGACTCACCATGCCGGCAGTCTCGCTCGGCCACCCTCGCCGACGCTGGAGTCCCCGCATGTCCACCCCTGCCCTGTCGAAGCGCGACGACATTCGCAACGTCGCGATCATCGCCCACGTCGACCACGGAAAGACCACGCTGGTCGACGGCATGCTGCTGCAGTCCGGTGCCTACACCGAGCACCAGCAGGAGGAGGGCGCCGTCCAGGACCGGGTCATGGACTCGATGGACCTGGAGCGCGAGAAGGGCATCACCATTCTCGCGAAGAACACCGCGGTGCGCCGCAAGGACCTCCTGATCAACATCATCGACACCCCCGGCCACGCCGACTTCGGCGGTGAGGTCGAGCGCGGGCTGTCCATGGTGGACGGCGTCGCGCTGCTCGTGGATGCCTCCGAGGGCCCGCTGCCGCAGACCCGCTTCGTGCTGCGCAAGGCGCTGGCCCAGAACATGCCGGTCATCCTGATCATCAACAAGGTCGACCGCCCGGACGCGCGCATCGCCGAGGTCGTGGACGAGACCTACGAGCTGTTCATGGACCTGGACGCGACCGAGGAGCAGATCGACTTCCCGATCGTCTACTGCCAGGCCAAGACCGGCCAGGCCTCGCTGAACCGTCCCGCCGACGGCACCAGCCCCGACAGCCCGGACCTCGAGCCGCTGTTCGAGGTCATCAAGAACACGATTCCGGCCCCGACCTACACCCCGGGTGCGCCGCTGCAGGCCCACGTGACCAACCTGGACGCCTCGCCCTACCTCGGCCGCCTCGCGCTGTGCCGCATCTTCAACGGCGAGATGAAGAAGGGCCAGACGGTCGCCTGGTGCAAGAAGGACGGCACCGTCGAGAACGTCAAGCTCACCGAGCTGCTGGGCACCGAGGCGCTCGAGCGGGTCTCGATCGAGTCGGCCGGCCCCGGCGAGATCGTCGCCATCGCCGGCATTCCGGAGATCTACATCGGGGAGACGCTGGCCGACCCGGCCGACCCGCGCCCGCTGCCGCTCATGACCATCGACGACCCCAACATCTCGATGACCATCGGCATCAACACCAGCCCGATGGCCGGCAAGAGCGGCAAGAAGCTCACCGCCCGCATGGTCAAGGACCGGCTCGACAAGGAGCTGGTCGGCAACGTGTCGATCCGGGTGGAGAACACCGAGCGCCCGGACACCTGGGAGGTGCAGGGCCGCGGCGAGCTGCAGCTGGCGATCCTCGTGGAGGTCATGCGCCGGGAGGGCTTCGAGCTCACCGTCGGCAAGCCCCAGGTCGTCACCCGCATGGTCGACGGCAAGATCCACGAGCCGATGGAGCGCCTCACCATCGACACGCCGAGCGACTACCAGGGCGTGATCATCCAGCTCATGGCGCTGCGCAAGGGCCGCCTGGAGCAGATGGTCGACCACGGCACCGGGTGGACCCGCATGGAGTACCTCGTGCCGGCCCGTGGCCTGATCGGGTTCCGCACCGAGTTCCTCACCGAGACCCGCGGCACCGGCCTGCTCCACCACGTGCACGAGCGGTACGAGCCGTGGCACGGCGACATCCGCACCCGCCCGTCGGGCTCGCTGGTGGCCGACCGCAGCGGCCCCACGACCGGCTTCGCGCTGGCCAACCTGCAGGAGCGCGGGACCCTGTTCGTGCCGCCGGGCACCCAGGTCTACGAGGGCATGATCGTCGGCGAGAACAGCCGCGCGGACGACATGGACGTCAACGCGACCAAGGAGAAGAAGCTCACCAACATGCGGCAGAGCTCCTCGGACGTTCTCGTGCCCCTCATCCCGCACAAGGAGCTCAGCCTCGAGCAGGCCCTCGAGTTCTGCCGCGAGGACGAGTGCGTCGAGGTGACGCCCGACAAGGTGCGCATCCGCAAGGTCATCCTGGACGCCGGTGAGCGCCAGCGCTCGGGTCGCAACAAGGCCAAGGCCGGGCTGGCGCAGTAGGCCTGATGAGCTGGTCCGGGCGACTGCTGGTCGCCACCCCGGCGCTGACCGAGCCGACGTTCGCGCGCACGGTCGTCCTCCTGCTGCAGCACGGCGCACAGGAGGGCGCCCTCGGCGTCGTGGTCAACCGGCCCAGCGGCACGGCGCTCGGCGAGGTCCTCCCCGCCTGGTCGCCGCTCGCCGCCGAGCCGGACCTGGTCTTCACCGGTGGCCCGGTCCAGCCGGAGGCGGCGATCTGCCTCGGCCTGCGCCTCCCGGGAGCGCCCGGCGGTCCGGCGGTCGCCGCCCTGCCGGGCGACCCGGCCCTGGCGACGGTCGACCTCGACGCCTCGCCCGACGACCTGGCGCCCGGCCTGCAGGCCGTGCGCGTGTTCGCCGGCTACGCCGGCTGGTCGCCCGGCCAGCTCGAGGACGAGGTGGCGCAGGGCGGCTGGTGGGTGCTCGACGGCCTGCCCGGCGACGCCTTCAGCACCTCGCCCGAGGCGCTGTGGCGCCAGGTGCTGCGCCGCCAGGGCATGCCGCTGGCGCTGGTGGCCACCGCGCCCGAGGACCCCACGCTCAACTGAAAAGCCGGCCGGAGGTCGGCGACGGGCCCGCGCGATCCGCCCGCCCACCCCGCAAGCTCGCCGCCCGCACGTAGGGTCGCTGGCATGACCGACGCGACCCTTCCCCCGCCCCCGGAGCCCGGCGAGCGCCTGTCCTTCGACCCCGAGCAGGACGTGCTCGCCGAGGCCGAGGCCCTGATCGACGGCGCCGCGGAGGCCGTCGACATCACGCCGCTGGACCACTCCCGCCGGCTGCTGCTGGTCCACGCCCACCCCGACGACGAGACGATCGGCACGGGAGCCTCCATGGCCCGGTACGCGTCCGAGAACGTGCTCGTCACGCTGGTCACCTGCACCCTCGGCGAGGAGGGTGAGGTCCTCGTTCCGGAGCTCGAGCACCTCGCCGCCGACCGCGAGGACGGGCTCGGACAGCACCGCATCGGCGAGCTGGCCGCCGCGATGGAGGCCCTGCGGGTCACCGATCACCGCTTTCTGGGCGGGCCGGGGCGCTGGCGCGACAGCGGAATGATGGGCACGCCGGCCAACGAGCGGGCCGACTGCTTCTGGCAGGCGCCGTTCGACGAGGCGGTCCGCGAGCTGGTCGCGGTCTACCGCGAGGTCCGGCCGCACGTCGTCGTGACCTACGACGAGGACGGCGGGTACGGCCACCCCGATCACCTCCAGGCGCACCGCGTGACCGTCGCAGCGTTCGACGCGGCGGCCGACCCCTCGTACGCCCCGGAGCTCGGGGAGAGCTGGCAGGCTCGGAAGCTGTACTGGACGGCCATCCCCAAGAGCCTGCTGCAGGCCGGCATCGACGCGCTCAAGGAGCAGGGGCAGACCGACTTCTTCGGCGTGGACTCGGCCGACGACCTGCCGTTCGGCGTGCCGGACGAGGTCGTGACCACCGAGGTCGACGGGAGCGCCCATCTGGACGCCAAGGTGGCCGCCATGCGCGCCCACAAGACGCAGATCGCGGTCGACGGTCCCTTCTTCGCGCTGTCCAACGGCGTCGGCCAGCAGGCCTTTGGCCGCGAGCACTACATCCTGGCGCGCGGCGAGCGCGGCCCCGGCGACGGCCCCGACGGGCGTGAGACGGATTTGTTCGCCGGCCTGTGAGCCCGGCTGAATAACCCGAACGGGTGGCGTGCCGGTGCAGGCTGGTCACGCACGGTGACTGCGGGTCACGATGGGCCTCCGCCGCCCGCCCCACCCCAGGAGTTCCCGTGCCGAACGCCTCTCCCGCCACCGGGCTCAACCGGCTGACCGAGGCCGGCACGGCGGTGCTGGCGGTGCGGGACGCCGACGTGGGCCGGTCACGGGAGCTGCGCCGGCGAGGGCGCTTCGTCCGGCTGGCGGTGACGGTCTGGGCGCTCGTGGGGCTGGCCTGGGGGCGGGCGCTGACGATGGGCGGCGCGGACTTCCTCCCGCTGCCGGCGGTCGACCCGTTCCTGCTGACCATCATCGTCTTCTTCGGCCTGCTCCTCGGCCTGGCGGTCGGTCAGCAGGTGCTGTCCGGCCGCTCGCCGCACGTCACGTACCGGCCCGAGCAGATCGCGGTGGGGCTCGCCGACGTGGTCGGCATCGACGGCGTGAAGGACGACGTGATCCGCTCGCTGAACCTGTTCCTGGCCCACCAGACCTTCAGCCGCGAGATGGGCGGCACGCCGCGCCGCGGCCTGCTGTTCGAGGGCGCGCCGGGCACCGGCAAGACCCACCTGGCCCGGGCGATGGCCCGCGAGGCCGGCGTCCCGTTCCTGTTCGTGAGCGCGACCAGCTTTCAGAGCATGTGGTACGGCGCGACCGCCCGGAAGATCCGCTCGTACTTCAAGGCGCTGCGCAAGGCGGCGCGCAAGGAGGGCGGCGCGATCGGCTTCATGGAGGAGATCGACGCCATCGCGATGTCCCGCGGCGGGGTCTCGAGCGCCTTCACGCCGCTGCAGGTCGCCGGCTGCCACGGCACGGCCGCGCTGCCCGCGACGTACGCCGCCGCCGCTCCCGTCCGGACCGCCTTCGCCAGCGAGGGCACCGGTGGCGTCGTCAATGAGCTGCTCGTGCAGATGCAGTCCTTTGACGCCCTCACCGGCTGGCAGCGCCTCGGTGGCTGGCTCGTCGACCGGGCCAACCTGCTGCTGCCCCCGGACCGCCAGCTGCGCCGGCCGGCTCTGCTCCCCGCCAACGTGCTGCTCATCGCTGCCACCAACCGGGCCGACAGCCTGGACCCGGCGTTGCTGCGGCCGGGCCGGTTCGACCGCCGGCTGACCTTCGAGCTGCCCGCCAAGAGCGGCCGGCGGGCGCTGCTGGACCACTTCCTCGGCACCAAGGCGCACGCTCCCGAGCTGGACGACGACGAGCGTCGCGACGCGCTGGCCGCCATCACCCAGGGTTACAGCCCGGTGATGATCGAGCACCTGCTCGACGAGGCGCTGGTCAGCGCGGTGCGCCGCGGATCGCGGGAGATGACCTGGGCCGACGTCGAGCACGCCCGGCTGGTCGAGGAGGTCGGCACCGGCGCGCCGGTCGAGTACACCGCCCACGAGCGCCGGCTCATCGCCACCCACGAGGCGGGCCACGCCACCGCGGCCTGGCTGACCGCGCCGGAGCGCCGCCTGGAGGTGCTGACGATCGTCCGCCGGCGGGGGGCGCTGGGGCTGCTCGCGCACGGTGACCGCGAGGACGTCTTCACCCGCTCGCGCGCCGAGCTGCGGTCCCTCCTGCAGATCGCGCTGGCGGGCCAGTGCGCCGAGGAGCTGTTCTTCGGCGACGTCTCGACCGGCCCCGGCGGCGACCTGCTCTACGCCACCAACTGTGCGGCCGAGATGGTCGGCGCGCACGGCATGGACGGCACGCTGACCTCCTACGCCGCGGTGACCCACAGCGCCTTCTCCGACACCAACATCGTCGGCCGGGTGCTCGGCGACGACCGCGGGCGCGACCAGGTCGAGGCGCTGCTGCAGGAGCAGAAGCGCACCGTCCGGGCCCTGCTGGACGGGCACCGGCACCTCGTCGAGGCCCTGCGCGACGCGCTGCTGGACCGGTCCGAGCTGGTCGGCTCGCAGATCACCGACGTGCTGGAGGCGGCCGCCGCGGCGCCCCGGACGATCGACCTGCGGGACGGCGCGGGGCTGCCCTCCGCCTAGTGTCCCCTCGGTGAGGGGACAGCAGGTCCGGACCGCGGCGGCGTACGCCCTGGTGCTCGTGCTGTCGCTCCTGTGCGCCGTCTGGGGGGCCTTTCTCGTTCCGCTGCGCGTCTTCGGGGTGCTGCTGCCGGTGTCCCTGGTGCTGGCCGCCGTCGGCAACTACCTGCTCGGTCGGGCCGGAGCCCGGCTGCACGGCCGGCTCGGCGCCGCGCTGCCGGGCGTGCTGTGGTTCCTGGTCGCCGCCCAGCTGCAGAGCCGGCGCCCCGAGGGCGACCTGGTCGTCGTCGGGAACCTCGTGGGACTGCTGTTCCTGCTGGTCGGCACGGTCGCCGCGGCCGTCCCGGTCGGGCTCGCCCCGCGCACGTCGCCCGGCCGATGACGGTCCCCGCACGTATCCTTCGCAGGTGACGAGAGGGGCAGCGCTGGACCCGCTGGAGTTCCGCCGCGTGGTCGGTCGCTTCGCCACCGGCGTCACGGTCGTCACGACCGTGCTGCCGGGCAGCGGTGAGCAGCACGCGCTGACCTGCAACTCGTTCACGTCGGTCTCCCTGGACCCGGTGCTGGTGCTGTTCTGCACCGAGAAGGTCGCCCGCTTCCACGCCGCGGTGCTCGAGTCCGGCCAGTGGGCGGTGTCGGTCCTCGCCGCCTCGCACGAGCGCTACTCGCGGCACTTCGCGGTGCGCGGCCGGGACCTCGAGGACCAGTTCGCCGAGGTCCCGCACGTGCCCGGCCCGATCACCGGCGCGCCCGTGCTGCAGGGCTCGATCGCCGCGCTCGAGTGCCGCACCGTGTCCGTGACCGACGCCGGCGACCACTCGGTCGTCATGGGGCAGGTGCTCGGCTTCTCCCAGCCGGACCCCGACGGGGAGCCGCTGCTCTACTTCCAGGGCCGCTACCGGTCCTTCCACCCGCTGTCGTGACCGTCCGGAGCTCTTCGTCGTGACCCGTGTGCCTCGCTCCCTCCTGCTCGCTGCCGGTGGCGTCGTCGTCGTCGGCGTGGTCGGCCTCGGCGCGACCACGGCCTTCGCGGGCGACTCCGTGGCGCGTGGCGTGCACGTGGCCGACGTGGACCTCGGGGGGCAGGACCGCGCGCAGGCGCGGCGCGCCATCGAGGCCGCGCTCGCTGGCCGGTCCACCGCCGCGATGGCGGTGCTGGTCGACGGCGTCCGCAAGGAGCTCCACCCGGCCGCCAGCGGCCTGTCGCTGGACACCGCCGCGGTCGTCGACGACGCGGTCTCGACCGGCCCGATCGACCGGCTGCGCGGCCTGCTCGGTGCTCGCCGCGAGGTCGCGCCGCGAGCGTCGGTGGACGAGGACGCGTTGCGCACCGCGGTGACCCGGCTCAAGAACCAGGTCGACCGCAAGCCCCGCGAGGGCGCGGTGCGGTTCAGGGACGGCGCCACCCCGTACGCCCTGCCGCCCCTCACCGGCCGCAGCCTGGACCTCGACGGCACGGTGGAGGCGGTCCGCCAGGCCTATCTGCGGTCGGACCGGCCGGTCGAGCTGCCGGTCGAGGTGGCGCCGGTCAAGAGCACGGCGGCGGGCGTGCAGGCGGCGCTCACGACCGTCGCGCAGCCAGCCGTCGCCGCGCCGATCGTGCTCGAGGTGGAGGGCGAGCCGCTCGAGGTGCGCCCGGCCGACATCGCCGCGGGGCTGACCCTGGAGGCCGACGCCGCCGGCGTGCTGGCGCCCAAGGTCGACGGCGCCAAGGTGCTCGCCTCCCTCGGCGACCGGGTCGACGCCGTCGAGAGCGAGCCGACCGACGCCCGGATCCGCATCCGCGACGGCCAGCCCACCGTCGTGCCCGCCGTGACCGGCAAGACCCT
>JAOPWI010000151.1 GCA_025965755.1 Frankiales bacterium
GCACTTTGGGCTTCCGAGGTGTCCGATGGTGACCCCCAGAAACCCTGCCAGATCAGATTATGAGTCCCCTGCTCTGACCAGCTGAGCTACCGCCCCTCGCAGCGCTGGACCCTAGCGCCGGGTGGCGTCCTCAACGCCCAGCAGGCGGCCGCAGGCCTGGACCACCTCGGGGTCGCGCGTCAGGGCGTACGCGAAGGAGCGCTCGAGGTCCGCGGCGCCCGGGACGCGCAGGTCGGTCGCGGCGAGCGCCACCGGGTCGGACTCCGACACCAGCACCACGACCCACTCGTCGACCAGCGGGTGGTCGTCGTCCAGGGCGACGCCGGCCACGCCGGGGGCCAGCCAGCGGCGCAGGCCGCGAGCGTGCAGCTGCACCCGGGTGCCGGCGGCAGCCAGGCCTGCATACGCCTCCAGCGTCCGCCGGACGAGGAAGCGGTCGTCCTGCAGGCAGGCGACGGCGTACGACGGCAGGTTCGCCAGCGCGGCACGCTCCAGCTGCCGGCTCAGGTCGATCAGGGTGCGCTTGTCAGTGAGCCCCGGCAGCTCGACCGACGTGACGAGGGCGAACGGCGTCTGAGTTCTCACGGCTCCTCCGGCAGACGGGCTGCGGGGCCGGGCAGCGGACACACGCCCCGTCTACCCAGCCGGGCCGGACCCGAGTCCGGTGCGGGACAGCGCTCCCGCGCCCGCCGGAGTCGACCCCGGCAGGAGCAGGTCGGTGGTCCTGTCCGGAGGGCCTGACGCCGTCAGGCTGGGCCAGTGACGGGAGAACACTCACCGCCCCACGTGGCACCCCGCAGGAGCACCATGATCGCGGTCACCCTCCTCGGCGTGGTGGCTGCTCGTCAGCCGGCTACGCCTGCCCCGCCGGGAGCCCGCTACTGCCTGGCCTGCCCCGGCCGACCCGGTGACGAGCCCGGTGGTGCACCTGCTCTGCTCTGCCAGGCAGAACGGGGGGGCTGGCTGGGAACGTCGCGCTCGTCTCTGGGCGTTGCCCCGGCATGCTTCCTGTCATGCCAGAGGACGAACCTCCCCATATGCCTCCGCCAGCGCTCATCCCGGAGACTGACGCGCCGGCGGACCTGCCTTGATCGAGCTCGCCCTTCTCCTGCTGTCGTTCCTGCTCATCGCCGCGTGCGGCGCGTTCGTCGCTGCTGAGTTCGCCCTCGTCACCGTCGACCGGGTGGCCGTGGACCGTGCCGCTGCTCAGGGTGACCGGAAGGCCCGCGGTGTCGCGACGGCCCTGTCGTCCCTGTCGACGCAGCTGTCGGGCGCTCAGGTCGGCATCACCATCACGAACCTGGCCATCGGCTTCCTGGCTGAGCCGTCCATCTCGGCACTGGTCGACGGTCCGCTCGAGGCGGTCGGCGTGCCGAGCGGCGTCGTTCCCGGCATCGCCCTGGTCATCGGGCTCCTCCTGGGCACCGTGCTGACGATGCTGTTCGGCGAGCTCGTACCGAAGAACCTCGCGATCGCCCGGCCGCTGGCCACCGCCCGCGCCACCCAGGGCTTCCAGCGCGGCTTCACCACCGCGATGGCGTGGCCCATCCGCAGCCTGAACAGGCTCGCCAACCGCATCCTGGGCCTGTACGGGATCCAGGCGCAGGAGGAGCTGGCCTCGGCGCGCAGCCCGGAGGAGCTCGCCGCTCTGGTGAAGCGGTCAGCGCAGCAGGGCGTGCTGGAGCGCCCGACCGCGCTGCTGCTCGAGCGGACGCTGGCCTTCGGCGGCAAGATCGCCGCGGACATCCTCACCCCGCGAGTGCGGGTGCGCTTCGTCGCCGGAAACGCGACCGCCGCCGACGTGCTCGCCCTCACCCGGACCACCGGGTTGTCACGCTTCCCGGTCGTCAACGACCGCGACCTCGACGACGTGATCGGGGTCGTCCACGTCAAGCAGGCTGCCGCCGTCCCGCTCGAGCAGCGCGAGACCACAGCCGTCGCCGACCTCATGAGCACGCCGGTGCTGGTCCCGAGCACCCTGGAGCTCGACCCGCTGCTCGCTCTGCTGCGGGAGCAGGGGATGCAGCTCGCGATCGTCTTCGACGAGTTCGGCGGTACGGACGGCGTCGTCACCTTCGAGGACGTCGTCGAGGAGATCGTCGGGGAGATCAGCGACGAGCACGACCGGCTGGGGCGCCACGTCCGCCGCCACCGTGACGGCAGCTGGTCGATCTCCGGCCTGCTGCGCCCCGACGAGGTCCGCGAGCTGACCGGAGTCGCGCTGCCGTCCGGGCCGGACTACGACACCGTCGCGGGCCTGGTCCTGGAGCGGCTCGGTCACCTCGCGCGCGTCGGCGAGACCACGACGGTCCAGCTCGACGCCCCCACCACCGTCGACCTCGACGGCGACGGGTTGCCCGATCCCCAGACCGTCGACCTCACCGTCGAGCGCGTTCAGGGCCGCCGGGTGGACCGGATACGCCTGAGCGTGCCAGCGCGCTCCGCCGGCGGACAGGACCGGCAGTGAGCGGCCCGGCAGCGCTGCTGCTGGCGGTCGCGCTGCTCGCGGCGAACGCCTTCTTCGTCGGCGCGGAGTTCGCCCTGATCTCTGCCCGGCGCACCCAGATCGAGCCCCGAGCCGCTGCGGGCTCACGAGCCGCCCGGCGCACCCTGCGGGCCATGGAGAACGTCAGCCTGATGATGGCCGGCGCGCAGCTCGGCATCACGATCTGCTCACTCGGCCTCGGCGCCATCGGCGAGCCCGCGGTCGCGCACCTGCTCGAGCCGCTGCTCGAACGCGCCGGGCTGCCCGACGCCCTGCTGCACCCGCTGGCGTTCGCCATCGCGCTGACCATCGTCGTCGGGCTGCACGTGGTGATCGGGGAGATGGTGCCCAAGAACATCGCCCTGGCCCGTCCGGAACGCGCCGCCCTGGTGCTGGGACCTGCGCTGGCCGGCGTGGTCACGGTGCTCAAGCCGCTCATCGTCGCCCTCAACGCGACCGCGAACGCGATCCTTCGGCTGCTCAAGGTCGAGCCGAAGGAGGAGATCACGTCGGCGTTCACCCGCGAGCAGGTCTCCGGTCTGATCGACCAGTCCCGGAACGAGGGACTGCTTGATCTTGATGAGTACACCCTGCTCGCCGGGGCACTGGGGTTCCGGGAGCGCACCGTGCAGCGCGTGCTGCTGGGCACCGACAAGCTCGTCAGCGTTCCCCGCACCGCCAGCGTCGCCGAGGTGGAAGCCCTGTGCGCGAGCAGCGGTTACTCACGCATTCCGGTGGTCGACGATCAGAGCCTGGTCGGCTATGTCCACATCAAGGACCTGCTCGAGACCGACCCGCACCGACGCGTGCAACCGGTCGCCGCGAAATGGATCCGGCCGCTGGCCACGGTCAGCCTCGACGAGCCGCTGCACGACGCCCTGGAAGTCATGAAGGGGCGAGGCGCCCACCTCGCCCGGGTGGCTGACGCAGCCGGCAACACCCTGGGTGTCGTCACTCTGGAGGACGTCCTCGCGGAGCTGGTCGGCGAGATCCGCGACGCCACCACGACCGCGCACGGCCGCGACCAACCCCACGGCTAGCGTCCCGGCGTTGCCGCGCAGCGGTCGGGCCGCAGGTGCACGGGCGGCCCGACC
>JAOPWI010000225.1 GCA_025965755.1 Frankiales bacterium
GCGGCCGGTTCAGGCCGGTGCGGCGACTGCCGACATTCTGCCGACAAAAAGTCGAGATGCGATCTCCATGACCTCCGGAGACCGCCTCTGACCTGCACTTCTTCTGTAGCGGGGGCAGGATTTGAACCTGCGACCTCTTGGTTATGAGCCCAGCGAGCTACCGAGCTGCTCCACCCCGCGTCGGTGTGACACCACCTTACGTGACCCGGAGGCGGCCTTGCAAATGACGCGGGCCACACTGCGAAAGTGGACGATCTGACGCTCTGGACCAACCCCCGCTGCAGCAAGAGCCGCGCCGCGGAGGCGCTGCTGGCCGAGCGCGGGATCACGCCGAACACGGTGCGTTACCTGGACACGCCGCCCAGCCGGGCCGAGCTCGAGCGGGTGCTCGGGCTGCTCGGGACGGACGACGCTCGGGTGCTGGTGCGGACCGGCGAGCCGGAGTACGCGGAGCTCGGGCTGGCGACGGCCGACCGCGACCGGTTGCTCGACGCACTGGCCGCGCACCCGCGCCTCATCGAGCGGCCGGTGGCCATGCGCGGCGACCGGGCCGTGGTGGCCCGGCCGCCGGAGCGTGTGCTGGAGCTGCTCGACGAGCCCGCCG
The DNA here is from genome assembly GCA_025965755.1 of Frankiales bacterium. Classification (GTDB taxonomy): domain Bacteria; phylum Actinomycetota; class Actinomycetes; order Mycobacteriales; family SCTD01; genus RYN-170. The sequence continues at coordinate 605 of JAOPWI010000225.1, forward strand.
CGGGCTGACCGAGCGCGTCCCGCTCCGCGTGCTGGCGGGCACGCGGGGCGGGACGCGATCCTCGTCCGTGCAGGAGCCCGTGCGGACTCCTGATCCCTCAGGCAGGGGCTAGCCGGCGGGTGAGGGCGCCGGCGCGGCCGACCCGCCCTGCGTGGCCGCCAGCCGGTCGAGCGCCGCACGCAGGCGATTCTGCGCCTGCCCGTACGCCGCGAAGTCCTGGTTGCGCAGCGCCGCCTCGCCGGCCTGGAACGCCGCCTCGGCCTCCTGGATGAGGCTGGCGACGTCACCGCCGACGGGAGCGGACGTGGCCGTCGGAGCCGGCGAGGGCGAGGCTCCGGGCTGCGGGGAGGCCGCCGGGGTCGTCGTGCCGGCCCCGAACAGGTCCCTCAGGGAGGCGGCCAGGGTGGTGTTGGCGGCGACCTCGTTGCCGTAGCTGACGAGCACCCGGCGCAGCGTCGGGAAGCTCTCGCCGCCGGCCGCGCGGACGAACACCGGCTGCACGTACAGCAGGCCCTGCCCGGCCGGGATGGTGAGCAGGTTGCCGAACGTCACCGTCGCGCGGTTCTGCCGGAACGGGAACAGCGCGTCCGCGACCACCTGCTCGGAGACGAACTGGTTGGCCACCTGACCCGGCCCGTTCGGCGGGCTCTGGCGCGGGAACTGCAGCACGCGGATCCGGCCGTAGTCCTCGGGGTCGGACGAGACGGACGCGAAGGCCGCGAGGTTCGGCCGGTTGAGGCCGGTGAACGACGTCGACAGGCGGAACCGGCGGTCCGGCTGACCGGGGAACTGCAGCAGCGAGTAGAACGGCGGCTGCGCCGGCCCGTCCGCCTCGACCAGGCTGCGGTTGGGGTCCACCCCGGGCGGCGGGGAGGGAGCCGGCCCGGCGGCGACGCCCACCTGGTTCAGCGCGTCGGCCGGGTCGGCCGGCACCTCCCAGAAGTCCTCGCGGGTGTAGAACTCGCCGGCGTCGCCCACGTGATAGCGGGTGAGCAGCTCGCGCTGCACCTTGAACAGGTCCTCGGGATAGCGCAGGTGCGCCCGCAGCTCGGGGCTGATGCGGCTCTCGGGCTCGACCAGGTCGCCGCCGAAGGCCTTGTTCCACGCCTGGAGCACGGGATCGGGCTCGCCGAACTCGTACAGCGTCACCGCGCCGGTGTAGGCGTCGACGGTGGCCTTGACCGAGTTGCGGATGTAGTTGACCTGCTCGCGCTGGGCGAGGGCGCTGTTCTGGCTGTCCGCGGTCGCCTCACCGAAGTCGGTGCGCTGGGAGTACGGGTAGCCGGCGCTGGTCGTGTAGCCGTCGACGATCCAGACGATCCGACCGCCGACCGCCGCGGGGTACGGGTCGCGGTCCAGCTCGAGGAACGGCGCGACCTTCTTCACGCGCTCGCGCGGCTCGCGGATGTACTGCAGCCGGCTCTCGGCCTTGATGGCGTCCGACAGCAGCAGGTTGGGCTCGCGGTACTTGATCGCGTACGCCAGCTTGCGACCGATGTTGGACAGCTGGACGCCACCGTCACCGTCGTAGTTGAACGTCGCCTCGCGGCCCGCGCCGGCCTCGGCCGGCGCGTCGCCACCGACGCCACCGACCGGCCCGTCGATCTCGGGCTGCTCGGTGTTGACGATGGAGTAGCTCGGCGACAGCTCACCGAAGTAGATCCGCGGCTGGGTCAGCCGGATCGGGCTGTCCGGCGACTCGGGGTCGACGAAGACCGGACGCCCCTCGTCGTCCACCCGGTCGGCGGGCGCCGCGATCAGGCCGTTGCCGTGCGTGTAGGCCAGCCGCTCGTTGATCCAGCTGCGCTGGTTGTTGGCCAGATTGTCGATCTGCACCTCGCGGGCGGCGACGACGAAGTCCTGCTGCTCGCCGTTGACCCGGTAGCGGTCGATGTCGAGCGAGGTGTTGACGCCGAAGTAGAAGGTGCGGCGCTGCAGCTGCTCGTAGGTGTCGGCCAGCCGGTTGGGGTCCAGCAGCCGGGCGCTGTTGACGCTGGCGACCTGCGTGCGCAGCTGCTCGGGGGTCGCGTCCTGCGAGGCCTGGTACGGGCGGATCTCGGCCTCGTCGATGCCGTACGCCGCGCGCGTCGCCTCGATGTTGCGCTGAATGAACGGCTGCTCGCGCTGGTCCTCGTTGGGCTTCACCCGGAACTGCTGGGTGTAGGCCGGGTAGACGCCGCCGAGCACGACCGCGCTGACGACCAGCAGCGCCAGCGCACCGGCCGGCAGCAGGATGTTGCGCACCACGATGTTGGCGAAGAACAGCAGCGCGCAGATGATCGCTATGAAGATGAGGATGTTCTTCGCTGGCAGCACGGCGTTGACGTCGGTGTAGCCCGGCCCCTGCACGAAGCCCCGGCTGGAGAAGGCCAGGCCGAACCGGTCGAGGTAGTAGGCGAAGGCCTTGAGAAGCACGACCAGACCCACCAGCACGGACAGGTGGGCGCGCGCCGCCAGGCTGACCTTGTCGCCCGCGGTCTGCAGCCGGACCCCGCCGAACAGGTAGTGCGTGGCCGCGGCGGCGATCAGGGACAGCACCACCGCCGTCAGCAGGAAGCCGAGCACGAAGCGCTGGAACGGATAGGTGAAGGCGAAGTAGGAGACATCGCGCACGAACTGCGCGTCTGGCACGCCGAACGACGAGCCGTTGCGCCACAGCAGCCAGGTCTCCCAGCGGCTGGACGCCGACAGGCCGGCGAACAGGCCGAAGACGCCGCTGCGTAGCAGCAGGACCGGCGTGAGGAACGGCTCGACGGCGGAGCGGTAGCGCTCGAGGTTCTGCTGCTCCAGCGACATCGGCCGGAACGGCGGGCGCACCCGGTAGGCGACGTAGACGTTGGCACCGACCAGCACCGCCATGA
>JAOPWI010000242.1 GCA_025965755.1 Frankiales bacterium
CCGTCGGCGGCGTGCACGGCCGGAGCCAGGGCGTTGGTGGCGATCATGCCGGCGCCCAGGAAGCCCCAGCGGACCGGCTCGCTCACGCGCACGGCAGCGGGGCCGGCCGGCCGCTGTCGGCCGCCGACCGGGTGGCCGCCTGCATCACCGCGATGTTGCGGCGCGAGCCCTCGGGGGTGACCGACATGGGCGCGCCGGACAGCATCGCGTCGGCCAGCTCCCGGTGGAACGGCTGCGGCGGCGCCGGCGGAATGCTCAGCAGGGTCTGCGAGGTGCCGCCCGCGCCGTCCGGCGCGAAGGTGCGCAGCGCGGCCGGCGAGTCGGAGTGGGCCAGCCGGTCCTCCAGCAGCGTGCCGATGGGCGAGCGACCGACGACCCGCTCGTGCCTCCAGTCGCCGATCAGGCCGCCCCGGGTGCCCAGGACGTAGAACTTGGGCTTGAGCGCCGCGGCCAGGTCCGAGTGGGTGAACTCCGCCTCGACGCCGTCGGTGAAGTGGACCAGCACCCGGCTGTGGTCGGCGTTGGTCACGTCGTGCCAGACCCGCTTGTGGGTCGTCGCCGACACCCACTCGACCGGCTGCGGGAACAGGTCCAGGGCCCAGTCCAGGTAGTGGCTGCCCCAGTCGTAGATCGCGCCGCCGCTGACCGCCTCGTCGGAGTGCCAGTAGTTGCACGGGTGGCCGTAGCCGCCCATGAAGCTCTCGTAGTGGAAGACCTCGCCGAGCTGGCCGCTGCGGACGACCCGCTTGAGCGCCAGGTAGTCGGGGTCCCAGCGCCGGTTCTGGTAGACGGCCAGCGTGAGGCCGCGCTCGGACGCCGCGACGATCTGGCGGTCGGCCTCGGCCACCGTCAGGCAGAACGGCTTCTCGACGACGACCGACCTGCCGGCCTGCAGGCAGCGCAGCGCCCAGGCGGCGTGGGTGTCGGGTGGGGTGCTCACGATGACCAGGTCGACGCCGTCGTCCTCGAGCAGGTCCTCGCCGCGGGCGTGGGCGCGCAGGTCGGGCGCCAGCTCGCGCGCGGCCGCGATGCGGCCGGGGTCGGTGTCGCAGACCGCCACCAGCTCGAGCCCCTGCGTCAGGCCGATCGCGGCGTTGTGCTCGGCGCCGATGGCGCCGTAGCCGAGCACGCCGATGCGCACGGGCGAGCCGTCGGCCTGACCCAGCACCCGCCGCAGCACCCGGTGCAGCAGCCGCTGCCAGACCGGGTCGCTCCACGCGGCCGCCGTCGAGCCGAGGGTCAGCGCGCCGACGCGGGTCGCCGGCCGCCACGTCGCGACCGGATGGTCGGTGAAGGCGACGTTGGCCGTGAGCAGCACCTCGACGTCGTCGGCGACCTTCTCCAGCAGCGGCCAGCAGCCCTGCACGAGGACGTCACCGCCGGACCGGGCCATGACCTCGCCCGCGTCCGGGCCCGGGCGCACCCGCACCTCGTGCGGTGGGGTCAGCCGCCCCGGCAGCAGCCCGGCGGCGTCGCTCAGGGCGGCGCCGGGCTGCGGGCCGACGAGCAGCACGCGGCCGCCGGCACGCAGCAGCGCATCGCCCGCAGCGTCGGAGAGGTGGTCCACGCCGAGCACCAGGGCGACATCGCCGCCCGGCCCGTTCAGCACGTCCAGCCCGCACCGGCGCAGGTGGTCGGCGACCGTGGCAGCGGCGGCGGACAGGTCGCCGGCCAGCGGCACCGGGACGAGGGACACGCTGGGCATGAGCCGAGCGTAGGGGCCAGCCGGCCGCCCGGCAGCTCGGCGGGCGACCGGCGCCGCGGCCGCCCGACACGCCGCCCAGGCGTACCGCCCTTGACGAATGACACCGGTGTGGTTCACCATCGGTCACAGTGACCCCACTTGTCACAGCAGCCCCACTGCCCGTACGGTCCTCGGGCACGGGGGGATGGCCCCCTGCTGTCGACCCTCGGGGATCTGCTTCCACATGCGCTATTCGTCCAAGGCGCGCACCCTCGCTGTCCTGGTCCTGCTCGCCGCGGTCGTCACCGCCGCCGCCCCGTCGTTCATCCGGGTCCGGTCCGGGGACACGCTCTCCGAGCTCGCGCAGCGGCACGGCACCAGCGTCTCGGTGCTGCGCCAGCTCAACGCCCTGCCGGGCAACGGGGTCATCTACGCGGGCAGCCGCCTGCGCGTCCCCGGCAGCGCGGCCCGCACCTCCCGGGTCGTGGAGCGCGGCTACACCGTGCGCTCCGGCGACAACCTGAGCGTCATCGCCACGAGGTACGGCGTGTCGGTGCGGACGATCCAGGTGCGCAACAAGCTGCCCCGCAACGGCCGCATCGTCGTGGGCCGCCGCCTGGCCATCCCGGTCGCGGTCGGCAGCGCCCCGGCAGCCAGCCAGTCGAGCGTGAACGCCGGCGTGCGCATTCCCGGCGAGGTGCGCTCCTCGGCGGCCGCCAGCCGGGCCCAGCTGCGCCGCATGTCCGTGCCGAGCAAGGCCACCGTGCGCCGCATGGTCGCCGCGACCGCCCGCCGGCACGGGGTCAACGTCAGCCTGGCCGTCGCGGTGGCCTACCACGAGAGCGGCTTCCAGCAGCGGGTCGTCTCCTCGGTCAACGCCATCGGCGTGATGCAGGTGCTGCCCTCGACCGCCAAGGTGCTCGCCCGCCAGCACGGGCGCCAGCTCAACATCCTGGGCACCCAGGACAACATCACCGCCGGCGTGCTGCTGCTGCGCCAGCTGCAGCGCTCGACCGGCTCGACCCGGATGACGCTCGCCGGCTACTACCAGGGCCTGGGGTCGATCTCGCGCAAGGGCCTGCTGCCGCAGACGCACAGCTACATCCGCAGCATCGAGATCCTGCGCAAGCGCTTCTCGCAGGGCTGAGCGCGCCGCGGGCCGCGCCCGCCCGGGCGCACCTAGACTCGCCCGTCGTGGACGCCCCCACCCGACCGACGGCCGACCCCCTGGTGGGGCGGCTCCTCGACGGGCGCTACCGGCTCGAGGAGACGGTCGCCCGCGGCGGGATGGCCACCGTCTACACCGCGACCGACACCCGGCTCGACCGCACGGTCGCCGTCAAGGTCATGCACCGCGCGCTGGCCGACGACCCCGAGTTCGTCGCCCGCTTCACCCGCGAGGCGAAGGCCGCGGCCCGGCTGTCGAGCCCCGAGGTCGTCGCCGTGCACGACCAGGGCACCGACCCGGACAGCGGGCTGGCGTACCTGGTCATGGAGCACATCCGGGGCGGCACGCTGCGCGACCTGGTCCGGGAGCAGGGCGCGCAGAGCCCGGCCCGCGCCGTCGCCCTCATGCGGCCGGTCCTGCGCGCGCTGGCCGCGGCCCACGCCGCCGGGCTGGTCCACCGCGACGTCAAGCCCGAGAACGTCCTGCTCGGCGACGACGGCCGGATCAAGGTGGCCGACTTCGGGCTGGCCCGGGCGATCGAGGCCAGCACGCTGACCGCGACGACCGGGCTGCTGCTCGGCACGGCGGCCTACCTGTCCCCCGAGCAGGTCCAGCACGGCGCCGTCGACACCCGCAGCGACGTCTACGCCGCCGGAGTCGTGCTGTGGGAGCTGCTCACCGGAACGCCCCCGTACGGCGGGGACAGCGCGATCTCGCTGGCCTACCGGCACGTGCACGAGGACGTGCCGCCGCCCTCGACCGTCGTGGCCGGCATCCCCCGCGCGCTGGACGAGCTGGTTGTCCGGGCCACCCGGCGCGAGCCGTCGGCCCGGCCGGTCGACGCCGGGGCCTTCCTCGCCGAGCTCGACGCGGTCGCTGCCGACCTCCCGGTCGCCGTCCCCGTGCAGCCGACCCT
>JAOPWI010000249.1 GCA_025965755.1 Frankiales bacterium
GGGCCCGGCGCGGGTGTTCGACGGCGAGCAGGGCGTCATGGAGGCGATCGAGCAGGGCACCCTCGACAAGGGCTGCGTCGTCGTCATCCGCTACGAGGGGCCGCGCGGCGGTCCGGGCATGCGCGAGATGCTCATGGTCACCGGGGCCATCAAGGGCGCCGGGCTCGGCAAGGACCTGCTGCTGCTCACCGACGGCCGCTTCTCCGGCGGCACGACCGGCCTGTGCGTCGGCCACATCGCGCCGGAGGCCACCGACGGCGGGCCGATCGCGCTGGTCGCCGACGGTGACACCGTCCGCCTGGACCTCGCCCACCGCACTCTCGACCTGCTCGTCGACGCCGACGAGCTGGAGCGGCGCCGGGCCGGCTGGAAGCCGCTCGAGCCGCGCTACACGACCGGGGTGCTCGGCAAGTACGCCAAGCTGGTCGGTTCCGCCGCCCAGGGCGCCATCACCGGCTGAGCCGGAGCCGTGGACGGTCGTCCCACATCCTGGGACGACCGTCCCATCTGGCTTGACACCGGGCAGGCGCGGGGGCACTCTGGGCGGGTGCTCAGCCTCCTCGTAGTTCCCTAGCGCGCTCGCCGACCGGCGACCGCGCTCACCCCTCCGTGCCCCGGGCACGAGGGGTTCTTTTTTGCCCTGACCCCCTGCACCGCGAAGGAACCAGATGTCCGAGAGCCCGTCCGGCACCTCGCTCACCGGAGCGGAGTCGCTCGTCCGCTCGCTCGAGAGCGTCGGGGCCGAGGTCGTCTTCGGCATCCCCGGCGGCGCCATCCTGCCGGCGTACGACCCGCTGTTCGACAGCGTGAAGCTGCGCCACATCCTCGTCCGCCACGAGCAGGGCGGCGGCCACGCGGCCGAGGGCTACGCCCAGGCCACCGGCAAGGTCGGCGTCTGCATGGCCACCAGCGGCCCCGGTGCGACCAACCTCGTGACGCCGATCGCCGACGCCTACATGGACTCGGTGCCGATCGTCGCCATCACCGGTCAGGTGCCGAGCGCGAGCATCGGGACCGACGCCTTCCAGGAGGCCGACATCGTCGGCATCACGATGCCGATCACCAAGCACAACTTCCTGGTGCAGCACGTCGACGACATCCCGCGCACCATCGCGGAGGCCTTCCACCTGGCGGCCACCGGCCGGCCCGGGCCGGTTCTGGTCGACATTCCCAAGGACATCCTGCAGGCCCGCGGCGACTTCGCCTGGCCGCCCACGCTGGACCTGCCGGGCTACCACCCGACGACCCGGCCGCACGCCAAGCAGGTCCGCGAGGCCGCCCGCATGATCACCACGGCGAAGCGCCCGGTCCTGTACGTCGGCGGTGGCGTGCTCAAGGCCCGGGCCGCCGCCGAGCTGCGGGTGCTGGCGGAGCTGACCGGCATTCCGGTCGTCACCACCCTGATGGCCCGCGGCGCGTTCCCCGACAGCCACCCGCAGCACCTGGGCATGCCCGGCATGCACGGCAGCGTCGCCGCGGTGACGGCCCTGCAGAAGAGCGACCTGCTCATCTGCCTCGGCGCCCGCTTCGACGACCGCGTGACCGGCAAGCTGTCCAGCTTCGCGCCCGGCGCGGCCGTCATCCACGCCGACATCGACCCGGCCGAGATCGGCAAGAACCGCACGGCCGACGTCCCGATCGTGGGCGACTGCCGCGAGACCATCGCCGACCTGATCCCCGCGGTGCAGGAGCTGTACGCCGCCGGCAGCCGGGCCGACCTGACCGGCTGGTGGCGGCAGCTCGACGGCTGGCGGGAGACCTATCCGCTGGGCTTCGACGAGCCCACCGACGGGTCGCTCGCCCCGCAGCACGTCATCAAGCGGCTGGGCGAGATCGTCGGCCCCGACGCCATCTACGCCAGCGGCGTGGGGCAGCACCAGATGTGGGCCAGCCAGTTCATCTCCTACGAGAACCCGTACACGTGGCTGAACTCCGGCGGCGCCGGGACCATGGGCTACGCCGTTCCCGCCGCGATGGGTGCCAAGGTCGGGCGTCCGGACGCGACGGTGTGGGCGATCGACGGCGACGGGTGCTTCCAGATGACCAACCAGGAGCTGGTCACCTGCGCGATCGAGGGCATTCCCATCAAGGTCGCCATCATCAACAACGGCAACCTGGGCATGGTGCGCCAGTGGCAGACGCTGTTCTACGACGGCCGCTACTCCAACACCAACCTGCAGAGCAAGCGCATCCCGGACTTCGTCAAGCTGGCCGACGCCATGGGCTGCGTGGGTCTGCGCTGTGACAGCAAAGAGGACGTCGACGCGACGATCGAGAAGGCGATGGCCGTCACCGACGCGCCCGTCGTCGTCGACTTCGTGGTCGGCCAGGACGCGATGGTGTGGCCGATGGTGCCCGCCGGGACCAGCAACGACGAGATCCTTGCGGCGCGCGACACCCGCCCCGTCTGGGGAGAGGACGACGTCTGATGGCGGACACCCGTACGACGAGGCACACGCTCTCGGTGCTGGTCGAGAACAAGCCCGGCGTGCTCGCCCGCGTCTCCGCGCTGTTCAGCCGGCGCGGCTTCAACATCGAGTCGCTGGCCGTGGGCCCGACCGAGCACGCGACGGTCAGCCGCATGACCATCGTCGTGACGGTCGAGGACCTGCCGCTCGAGCAGGTCACCAAGCAGCTCAACAAGCTGGTCAACGTGCTCAAGATCGTCGAGCTGGAGCCGGCCGCCAGCGTGCAGCGCGAGCTCCTGCTGGTGAAGGTCAAGGCCGACCTGACGACCCGCTCGCACGTGCTCGAGACCGTGCAGCTGTTCCGCGCCAAGGTGGTCGACGTCGCGAGTGACGCGGTGACCGTCGAGGCCACCGGCACCAAGGACAAGCTCGACGCGCTCGTGCGCGTGCTCGAGCCGTTCGGCATCCGCGAGCTGGTGCAGTCCGGCATGGTCGCCGTCGGCCGCGGCTCACGCTCCATGACCGGCTCGGAGCCCCGGCTCCGCGCGGTCGGCTCCTAGACACCCCCCACCCCCACAACCAGAGAGGGCCCCTCCTGTGGCCGAGATTTTCTACGACGACGACGCCGACCTGAGCCTGATCCAGGGCCGCAAGGTGGCCGTCCTCGGCTACGGCAGCCAGGGCCACGCCCACGCGCTGTCCCTGCGCGACAGCGGCGTCGACGTCCGCGTCGGGCTGCCCCCGGGTTCCAAGAGCCGGGCCAAGGCCGAGCAGGACGGCCTGCGGGTCGTCACGCCCGCCGAGGCGTCCGCCGAGGCCGACGTCATCATGATCCTGGCGCCGGACACCGTGCAGCGCAAGCTCTACGAGGCCGACGTCGCCCCGCACCTCAAGGACGGCGACGCGCTGTTCTTCGGCCACGGCCTGAACATCCGCTTCGGCCTCATCACCCCGCCGGCCGGCGTGGACGTCGCCATGGTCGCGCCGAAGGGCCCGGGCCACCTGGTGCGCCGCCAGTTCGTCGACGGTCGCGGCGTGCCGTGCCTGATCGCGGTCGAGCAGGACGCGACCGGCGGTGCCCAGGCGCTGGCCCTGTCCTGGGCCAAGGGCATCGGTGGCACCCGCGCGGGCGTCATCAAGACCACGTTCACCGAGGAGACCGAGACCGACCTGTTCGGCGAGCAGGCCGTCCTGTGCGGTGGCGCGTCGGCGCTCGTCCAGACCGGCTTCGAGGTGCTCATCGAGGCCGGCTACCAGCCGGAGATCGCCTACTTCGAGTGCCTGCACGAGCTCAAGCTCATCGTCGACCTCATGTACGAGGGCGGCATCGGCAAGATGCGCTGGAGCATCTCCGACACGGCCGAGTTCGGTGACTACGTCACCGGCCCGCGCATCATCAACGCCGAGACCAAGGCCGAGATGAAGCGGGTGCTGGCCGAGATCCAGGACGGCACGTTCACCAAGCGGCTCATCGCCGACGACGAGGCCGGCGGCCCGGAGCTGGCGGCGTTCCGCAAGCAGGGCACCGAGCACCCGATCGAGGTCGTCGGCGCCAAGCTGCGCCCGATGATGGCGTGGATCGACGACGCGGGCGAGTGATCCCCGCAGTCCGGCTCTGAAGGCCGGGGCCCCTCCGACGCTGCATCGCTGCAGGCGTCGTCCGGGGCCCCGGCCTTCGCCGCCTCCGTGGGAACACTCACCCGCGTCGGCTTGGTTGGCTGAGAGGTGACCCTGCCTCTTGCTGTGCTGGACTTCGTCGGGATCGAGTACGGGGAGAGCGCGCACTCGGCGCTCGAGGGTGCCGTCGGCATTGCGCGCGCCGTGGAGGCCGCGGGCTACCGGCGCTACTGGGTGTCGGAGCACCACAACATGCGCAGCCTGGCGTGCAGCGCGCCGGAGATCCTCACCGCGCACGTCGCCGCGCACACGGACACGATCCGGGTCGGGGCGGCCGGGATCATGCTGCCCAACCACGCGCCGTTCAAGGTGGCCGAGGTGTTCCGGACGCTGATGGCGATGCACCCCGGCCGCATCGACCTGGCGCTCGGGCGGGCGCCGGGCACCGACCCGCTGACGGCCCACGTGCTGCGCCGCGGCCTGCGGCTGGACCCGGGAGCGGAGTTCCCCGGCCAGGTCGGCGAGCTGCTCGCGTTCCTCGGTGACGGCTTCCCGGCCGAGCACCCGTACGCCCCGCTCGTCGCCGCCCCCGTCGTCGACGAGATGCCGCAGCTGTTCATGCTGGGCTCCAGCGCGTACGGGCCGCGGTTCGCCGCCGTGAACGGGCTGTCGGCGGTCTTCGCGCACCACATGAGCCCGGACCTCGCGGTCGAGGAGCTGCGGTCCTACCGCCGTGACTTCACGCCCCGCAACGAGGGCGACCAGCCGTACTCCGCCATCTCCGTGCTGGCCTTCGCCAGCGACGACGCGGACGCCGTCCTGGAGTTCCGCGCCGGCTGGGCGCTGACGATGCAGAACCTCGCCCGCGGCATCCGCGAGCCGCTGCGGCCCGAGCAGGTCCGCGAGCACGCCCAGTCGCAGGCGTTCCGGCGCACGGTCACCGACGACGGCCGCATCCTCGCCGGGGAGGCCAAGCACGTCGTGGAGCGGCTGGCCGAGCTCAAGGAGCAGGCGCAGACCGACGAGGTCGTCATCGTCACCCCGGTGCTCGACCGGACCCGGCGCACCGCGTCCTTCCAGGAGCTGGCGCAGGCCTGGCCGGTCTGAACCCCGTGGGCCGCAGCGTTCGGCCGGCGCGTCCCGCGCGACGCTCCGAACGAGGCCCGCGCCGTGACGCCCTCACGCCCTGACGCCTAGCCTGGCGCGATGCCCGCGGAGAAGACACCCGACCTGCTGCCGACGCTCCGGATCATCGCCCTGGGGTCAGCCCTGCTGGCCGGCACCGTGGCCGTGCTGCTGTTCGCGCTCGACGAGGGGCGCGGCGCGGCGGTGCTCGGGGCGTTCGCGGTGGTCAACGTCGTGTTCGTGCTGCTGGTCCCGCTGGTCAGCCCGCAGCCGGGTCCCGGGTCGTCCGAGGGCTGACCCTTCCCGCTCGTCTGCCCGGGGCGACCCGCGCCACGCCGTCGGTGGTCGCGGCGGCGCCGGGTGGGGTTGCGGACGGTCTGCGTCGTCCGGCGCACGGGAGGTCCGAGACTCGGCTCGCTGGACGGAGGGGCCGCCCACGCCAGCTGCCCGCTGACTCGGCCCATCGCCGCTCCGTCAACCCCCGCCGGCGGTCTGCGGACAGGCTGTGACCTGCGCGGTTGCCTCGGCAAGGCGTGCCGCGCGGCGTAGCATCGAACACGTTCGAAGCGCGTCCGGCGAGCCTGATGTCGTCGACTTCTGCATCCCCGGGGTGCCACGGCCGACAGTCCCGGGCGGCCCGCCGCCGGAACTGCTCGCGCCCGAGCCGGTGCTGGACGACCTGCAGGCGCTGGAGCTGTCCCGGCTGTCCGGCCCCGCGGTGCTGGCGCTGACCCGGGGCCTGCTCGCCCAGCAGCAGCGCCTGCACGCCACCACCCTGGGCGCCCTGTCCGAGCTGGACCGGCGCCAGCTGTTCGCCCTCGACGGCGCCGGGTCGATCCGCGGCTGGCTCACGCAGCAGCCGACCGGCCGGCC
>JAOPWI010000251.1 GCA_025965755.1 Frankiales bacterium
AGCTCCGGCGGGGAGGCGCCGGCAGCCGCGCTGCGCCCGGCCGGCAGCAGCAGCGCTCCGGCCAGGCCGGCGAGCACCAGCGTGCCGGCGTACAGAAAGAAGGGCGCGCGCAGCGAGACGCCCAGCACCGCTCCCCCGAGCGCCGGGCCGACGATGCCGCCGAGCAGGAAGCCGCCGCGGTAGACGCTCATCGCCCGGCCCCGCTGGTGGGCGGCGGCGACGCGCAGGACCAGGCTGACCGCGGCGATGGTGAAGACCGCCGAGCCGATGCCGCCGATGCCCCGCAGCACGAGCAGCTGCTCGTAGCTGGCGGCCAGGCCGGCGAACAGCGAGGACACCGCGACGACGGCCAGGCCGCCGGTGAGCGCGGCCCGCTCCCCCACCCGGTCGACGATCCGCCCGCCGGCCAGGCCGAAGACGAACCGCATCAGCGCGAAGGCCGAGACCACCGCGCCGGCGGCGGTCGGGCCGACGCCGAACTCGCGGGCGAACAGCGGGATCGCCGGCGCGACGATCCCGAAGCCGAGCGCGACGCAGAACGCCACCGTCGCGAGGACGAACGCCTCGCGCGGCAGCTCCGTGAAGTCGGCGGGGCCTCTCAGGGGGCCGTCAGCCCGCCGTCGACGGGGACGGTGATGCCGGTGACGTAGGACGCGCCGTCGCCGGCCAGCCAGACGACGACCGAGGCCAGCTCGTGCGGGCGCCCGACCCGACCGGCCGGGGACTGCGCCTGGATGAGCTCCATCGACTCGGGCGGCATCTGGTCGGTCATCTCGGACGGGAAGTAGCCCGGAGCGACGGCGTTGACGCGGATGCCCTTGCGTCCGGTCCACTGGTAGGCCAGGTCGCGGGTCAGGCCGATGACGCCGGCCTTGGACGCCGCGTACGCCGCCTGCGGCAGCCCGCCCTGGGGGTGGATGCCCAGCACGCTGCTGACCATGATGATCGACCCGCCGCGGGTGGCCGCCCGGGCGAAGGCCTGGGCCATCCAGTAGGACCCCTGCAGGTTGACGTCCAGCACGGCGCGGAACTCGTCCGGCTTCTCCCGGGTCGCCGGGACCGCGCTGGAGACACCGGCGTTGTTGACGAGAATGTCCACGCCGCCGAACTCCTCGACGCCCCTGGCGATGAGCGCGTCGCAGTCCTCGACCTTGGTCACGTCGGTGGCCAGCGCGGTCCAGCGGCGGCCGGCGGCCTCGACGAGCTTGCCGGTCTCGGGCAGACGGTCGGCGCGGCGGGCGCCCAGAACCACGTCGGCCCCGGCCTCGGCCAGCGCCTGGGCGAACGCGACACCCAGGCCGGAGGAGGCGCCGGTCACGACGGCGACCTTGCCGTCGAGGCGGAACTTGTCGAGCACGGTCACGGGGGCTCCAGGGGGCCAGCGGGCAGACGGGCCGCGGCAACGTATCGCTGCGGTGGCTCGGGGGCTCGGCGCAGGGGCGGCTGGCCCGGCCCGGCGCCCGCCGGCCGCGCTGCCAGGTCAGTCGAGCAGCACCTGCAGGGCGTGGATCGCCAGGCCGGCCAGCGCGCCGACGGCCGTGCCGTTGATGCGGATGAACTGCAGGTCCCGCCCGACCGCCAGCTCGATGCGCCGCGACGCGTCGTCGGCCTCCCACCGGGCGACCTGCCGGCGGATCAGCTCGGTGAGCTCGCCGCCGTACCGGTCGACGAGGAAGCCCACCGCCCCCTGCAGCGTGTGCTCCGTGCGGCTCCGGAAGTCCGGGTCGTCCGACATCCGGCGGCCGACGTCGGCGAGCAGCGCCGCGATCCGCGCCGGCAACGCGCCGGCCGGGTCCCGCAGCGACTCGCGGACCGACTCGAGCCCGTCGCGAACCAGCTCGCCGAGCACCGCCTGCTGGTCCTCGAGCAGCCGCCGGGTCAGCAGGTCCACGCGCGAGGCGGTCAGCGGGTTGGTCTGCAGGTCCTGCGCGTAGTCGCGCAGCAGCCCGTCCACCCACCGGCGCAGCGGGTGCCCCTTGTCTGCCTCGACCTGCACGAGCAGCGCGACGGCGGCGTCCAGCGCCTCGCGCACCCGGCGGTCGGTCGTGAACAGGGACACCAGCAGGCCCTGCCTGTCCACGAACTCGCGCAGCACGGGCCGCAGCTCCTCCCGGTGGCGCACCAGGTAGTCCCGGGCGCGACCGGCCAGCAGGTCCACCAGCGGCCGCTGGGTCTGGCTCTGGACCGCCCGCTCCAGCAGCCGGCCGAGCACCGGCGCGTAGGACCGGCGGTCCTGGTCGCGGCGCAGGAGCTCCAGGACGTACGCCGTGACGCTGTCGTCGTCGACCGCGGCGAGCAGGGTGGCGCCCGCGGTCGCCGCCTCGGTCGAGAGCCGGGCGCTGTTGGCCGGGTCGGCGATCCAGCGGCCCAGCGCCGGGACGAGCCCGGCCTCGACCACCTGCTCCGCGACGACCTGGCGGGTGAGGAAGTTGCCGGTGACGAACTCGCCGAGCTTGGTGGCCAGCTCGTCCTTCTTGCGCGGCACCAGGGCGGTGTGCGGGATCCGCAGGCCGAGCGGGTGCCGGAACAGCGCCGTGACGGCGAACCAGTCGGCCAGACCGCCCACCATGGCGGCCTCCGCGCCCGCCTGCAGGAAGCCGGCGGCCGTGCCGTCCAGGCGCAGGCTCAGCAGGAACAGCGCGGCGGCCACCAGCAGGCAGGCGCCGGCCAGCCGCTTCATGGCACGCAGCCGCTCGGCACTGTCGTCGTCGGGGCGCAGGGGTTGCAGGACGGCCTGCAGGGGCGGGGTCGTCACGCGACACCGTAGGACGGCGCGGGACTAGACCGCGTCCGGCCAGGTGTCCAGCTCTGCCTGCGCCGGCGGCTCGAGGTGCAGCGGCTGCAGCGGCCGGGTGTCGTCGAGGTAGACGAAGGCGTCGTAGCGGTCGCCGAGCACCGTCGGCACGTAGTTGCCCCAGCGCTCCTGCGACGGCGCGTAGACCACGCCGATGGCCCGGTGGTCGCGGCGCGCCGTGAGCCAGCCGGGCCGGTCCACCCGGGGAAAGACGAGCAGCGCGTTCCGGCCGACCTGCTCGTGCAGCAGCGCCTCCACGCTGCCCTCCTTCGCGGGCGGCACCGGAAGTCGGCGCATCGGCGCGCCCCAGCTGTCGCCGGCGATGACGCCGCCCCGGTAGCCGCCGAAGCCGACGACGACCACGTCCTGCGTCCCGTGCCGCTCCCGGGCCAGCTGGCCCAGGTTGAGCATGCCGGCCTGCGCCATGTCGGTCGCCCGGGCGTCGCCGACGTGGGTGTTGTGCTCCCAGACGACGGCCTTGCCACCGGTGTGCGCGAGCAGCCGGTCCAGCGTGTCGGCCATGTGCACGTCCCGGACGTTCCAGGACTGCGCCTGGCCGCTCATCATCGCGCGGTAGTAGCGCTCGGCGCCGGCGGCCACGGCGGCGTTCTGCTCGGCCGCGAACCGTGCCTCCGGGTCATCACCGTCGCCGTCCCGGCCCCGTTCCTGGCAGAGCCGGGTGAGCAGCTCGAGGACCGCGGTCTCGCAGGACGAGGGGGCGAAGCGGCTGGCGAAGGCGTAGCCCTGCGGATCCTCGCGGTAGGGCTCGAAGCAGCGAAACGCCGCCATCGCCTGGTCGACGTGCTCGGGCTCGTGCTGGCGCAGGTAGTCGACCAGCTCGGTCATCGACTCCCACAGGCTGTAGACGTCGAGCCCGTAGAAACCCACCCGCTCGGTCTCGGGCCGTCGCAGGTTCCCCGCGCGCAGCCACTCGGCGAGGGCGACGACCTCCTCGTTGGCCCACATCCACGTCGGCCACCGGTCGAACGCGTCGAGCACCTCGCGCGGCTCGGTCGGGGCGCCGGGGCGGCCGCGCACGCAGCGGTTGACCTCGTAGCAGTCGGGCCAGTCCCCCTCGACCGCGACGAACGCGAACCCCTTCTCCTCGACCAGCCGTCGGGTGATCGCGGCGCGCCAGGCGTAGTACTCGTGCGTGCCGTGAGAGGCCTCGCCGAGCAGCACGACGCGGGCGTCACCGACCCGCTCGACCAGGGGGTCGAGATCCGCGTCGCAGCTCAGCGGGCCGGCCAGGTCCTGCGGGCTCGTCATGCCCCGCGGTTTCCCCGCCGGGCCCGAACGACTCCTGCTACGGGCGGACGTCGACCACGAGCTTGCCCCGGTGGCCGCCGCCGCGCAGCAGCGTCAGCAGCGCGTCCAGCTGGTGCTCGATGCCGACCACCACCGTCTCGTCGTAGTGCACCGCCCCGCTCGTCAGCAGCCCGCCGACGTGCTTGCGGAACAGCGCCAGCCGCGACCAGTGGTCCCACACGACGAACCCGCGGATGCTGAGCTTCTTGCCGACGATCGACGCGAGGTTGTCGACCGGTTGCATCGCCTCGTTGTAGCCCTCGATCATCCCGCACTCGACCAGCCGGGCGAACGGGTTCGCGAGGTCGATGGCCGCCCGCAGGTGCGACCCGCCGACGTTGTCGAAGTAGACGTCGAGCCCGTCCGGCAGCACCTCGCGCAGCTGCCCGTTCAGGTCGCCGGCCCGGTGGTCGACGCAGGCGTCGAAGCCGAGCTGCTCCACGGCGTAGCGGCACTTCTCGTCGCCGCCGGCGCTGCCGACCACCCGGCACCCGGCCAGCCGGGCGAGCTGCCCGGCCAGGCTGCCCACCGCCCCGGTCGCGGCGCTGACCCAGACCACCTCGCCGGGGCGCAGCTGGCCGATGTCGTACAGCCCCACCCACGCGGTCAGGCCGGGCATGCCGAGCACGCCGAGGTAGGCCGCCAGCCCGCCGACCGCCGGGTCGACGACGTCGACGGTCGAGGCGTCGACGACCGAGTGGGTGCGCCAACCCAGGTTGTGCTGCACGAACGCGCCGACCGGGATGCGCGCGTCCTCGCTGGCCAGCACCTCGCCGACCGCGCCGCCCCACAGGGCCTGGCCGATCTGGTAGGCGGGCGTGTAGCTCTTGACGTCGTTCATGCGCCCGCGGTGGGACGGGTCCACCGACAGGTAGTGGTTGCGGACCAGCAGCTGGCCGGGCCGCGGGCCGGGCACCTGCGCCTCGACCAGGGCGACGTCCCCCGGGACCGGGTAACCGCTCGGGCGGCGCCGGAGCTCCCACTGCTGACCTGTGACCACGCGACCTCCTCGGAGATGCGGACCGTACCGACCGTCCGGGCCGGGCCGGCCGCAGGGCCGTGCCGGTCCCCGCGCCGGCGGGCGGGTGTCCGCCGCCGCCTGACCGCCGAGGACACCGGCCGGCCGGCCGGGCAGCGGGCCTACAGCACGTCGAGGACGCGTCGCTGCAAGCCGCTGGCCCGCAGGACCCGCCGCTCCACGCCGGCCCGCAGGGCCTCGTCGCTGCCCAGAACCCGGACCGACCGACGGGCGCGGGTCACCGCCGTGTAGAGCAGCTCCCGGGTCAGCAGGGCCGACTCGACCGGGGGCAGCACGACCGTGACGGCGTCGTACTGGCTGCCCTGGCTGCGGTGAATGGTCAGCGCGTGCACCGTCTCGACGCCGTCGAGCAGGTCCGGGGCCAGCTCGACCGTGCGGCTGCCGCGGGAGAAGACGGCAACCAGGCCACCGTCGGGCCGGCGCACCACGACGCCGGTGTCGCCGTTGTAGACCTTGGCCTCGTGGTCGTTGGCGGTCACCAGCAGCGGCTGGCCCGGCCACCATCTCTCGGGCGGGACGCCGACCCACTCGCGGGCCCGGCGCTCCCAGTCGCGCACACCGGACGGGCCCTCGCGGTGGGCGCAGAGCAGCCGGTGGTTCTCGAGCCGGGCCAGGGCGCCGGGCACGTCACCGGCCTCGGCCGCCGAGCGCAGGGCGGCGCCGGAGCGCAGGAGGTCCGCCCGCGCGGCCTCGGTGTCGTCGCCCGGCAGCAGCGACAGCTGCGGCCCGCCGGCGTGGAGGAGCTCCAGGGCACGGTCGGCGTCGCCGGTGCGGATGGCCACGGCCAGCGCGGCGATGTCGCCGCCGAAGCGCCGGCCACGGCTCAGACGGACCACACCGGCGGCGAGCCGGGAACGCTCGGCCGGGGCGAGCGCCGCCTCGTCGA
>JAOPWI010000264.1 GCA_025965755.1 Frankiales bacterium
GGCTCCGGCCGCTGTGTGAGACTGCGCCGTTGCGCGGGTCACCGCGTCCACGCGCCGGTGCGTACGGGGAGGACACGATCGTGACGACAGCCGACGGCGGGCCGCGCAACCTGGCCGACCTGGTGCGCCGCAACGCCGAGCGGGTCGGCGGCAAGACGGCGTTCGTGTCCGGCGCGGAGCGCCTGACCTGGGCCGAGGTCGACGGCCGCGTCGACCGGGTCGCCGCCGCGCTGCTCGAACTGCGCCTCGCACCCGGCGACCGGGTCGCGCTGCAGCTCGGCAACACCCTGGACTTCCCGATCGCCTACTTCGGTGCGCTGCGGGCCGGCCTGGTCGTGGTGCCGGTCAACACGGGCTACACGCGCCCCGAGCTGCTGCACGTGCTCGTGGACAGCGGGGCACGTGCCTTTCTCCCGACCCGGCTGGCGAGCAGTGCGGTGGCCGACCTGCGCCAGGAGGCGCCGGCGCTCGAGCACGTCCTGCCGGCCAGCTCCGCCGAGCCGACCGACGAGCCGGCGTTCGCCGCTCTGCAGGCGGGACAGCCGGTCGAGCCCGTTCCGGCGACCGGCGGCGGCGAGGACCTCGCGGTCGTGCTCTACACCTCCGGCACGAGCGGCCGGCCCAAGGGCGCGATGCTGCCGCACCGCGCGCTGCTGGCCAACCTGGAGCAGTGCTCGCGCATCGAGCCGCCGACGACCGCCCCGGACGACGTCGTGCTGCTGGTCCTGCCGCTGTTCCACGTCTACGGGCTCAACAGCGCGATGGGCGCGGTCGCCTGGAACGGCGCGACCGGCCTGCTGGTCGAGCGCTTCGACCCGGTCGACACGCTGGACCAGATCCGCCGGCACGACGTGACCAACCTGGTCGGCGCGCCGCCGATGTACGTCGCCTGGTCGATGCTCCCCGACGTCGAGGACGCCTTCTCGGGGATCCGGCTGGCCATCTCGGGCGGGGCGCCGCTGCCGGCGCAGGTGCTGCACCGCCTGCTCGACGTCACCGGGCACCACGTCTTCGAGGGCTACGGCCTGACCGAGACCGCCCCGGTCCTCACCACCACGCTGATGAGCGAGGTCGCCCGGCCCGACTCGATCGGCCGGCCCGTGCCGGGCGTGGAGCTGCGCCTGGTCGACGAGGACGGCAGGGACGTCGAGGAGGGCGATCCCGGCGAGATCGTCGTGCGGGGCCCCAACGTCTTCCTGGGCTACTGGCCCGACGCCGCCGACGGCCCGGATGCCGACGGGTGGTTCGCCACCGGCGACATCGCGCTGCTCGACGAGCAGGGGGACCTGCACCTGGTCGACCGGCGCCGCGAGCTGATCCTCGTCAGCGGCTTCAACGTCTACCCGCGCGAGGTGGAGCAGGTGCTGCTGACGCACCCGGGCGTGCACGAGGCGGCGGTGCTGGGCATTCCGCACCCCTACACCGGCGAGTCGGTGAAGGCGCTGGTCGTGCCGGTGCGCGGGGCGCGGCTGTCGGCCGAGGAGCTCATCGCGCACTGCGCCCGCTCGCTGGCCCGCTTCAAGTGCCCGACCGCGGTCGAGGTCGTCGAGGAGCTGCCGCACTCGGCGACGGGCAAGGTCAGCAAGGGCCGGCTGCGCGAGAGCGCGGGGGCCTGAGGATGAGGCTGCTGCGCCGCCGCGGCGCGCCGTCTCAGGTCACGCTGGTCACGCGCGCCGGCTGCACGCTGTGCACGGAGGCCGAGCCGCTCGTCCGGGAGGCCGCTGCCGAGGCGGGCGTGGCGTACGACGTGCGCGATGTCGACACCGACCTGACCGGCGAGGACCGGGCCCGCTGGACCGACAAGGTGCCGGTCGTGCTCATCGACGGTGTCGAGCACGCCTACTGGCACGTCGACAGCAGGGCGCTGCGCCGGGCGCTCCGGGGCTAATGTGACGTCCGCCGCCGACTTTGTGCAGGCGTTCACAAGCGCGTAGCCTGCCCGTCGGGAGACGTCCTCCTCGTCCCCTACCCCCTCCCTGCAGCCGGCATTCCTGCCCGGCGGCACCCGCCAGGAGCCGTCCCTTGACCGAGCAGGGCCCGCCCGCGCCCCGAGTGCCACCCGGCGGTCCGCGTCGCCGTCCGGTGCCGGTGCCCGTGCCCGAGGCGACCGTGGCCCGGCTGCCGCTCTATCTGCGCGCCCTGCATGCCCTGGCGGAGTCCGGCCGGGGCACCGTCAGCAGCGAGGCGCTGGCCGCCGCGGCGGGCGTCAACTCCGCGAAGGTGCGCAAGGACCTGTCCCACCTGGGGTCCTACGGCACCCGCGGCGTCGGCTACGAGGTCGAGGAGCTGGTCTTCGAGATCAGCCGCGAGCTGGGCCTGACCCAGGGCTGGTCGGTCGTGCTCGTCGGCGTCGGCAACCTGGGGCACGCGCTCGCCGGCTACGGCGGCTTCGCCGGGCGGGGGTTCCGCATCGCCGCGCTGCTGGACGCCGACCCGGCCCGGGTCGGGGAGCTGGTCGGGGACCAGCGGGTGCAGCACGTCGACCAGCTGGCCGAGGTCGTCCGCGCGACGGGCGTCACCATCGGGGTCATCGCCACCCCGGCGCAGGCGGCCCAGCAGGTCTGCGACGCGCTGGTCGACGCCGGCGTCACCAGCATCCTGAACTTCGCGCCGGTCGTGCTGTCGGTGCCCGACGGGGTCGACCTGCGCAAGGTCGACCTGGCCGTCGAGCTGCAGATCCTGTCGTTCCACCAGCACCGCCGCACGGCGCTGCGCGAGAGCCGGGAGGTGCTGGCATGAGCGTCCTGGTCGTGGGCGTGTCCCACCGCAGCGCTCCCGTGTCGCTGCTCGAGCAGGTCACCGTCGGCATGGGCTCGCCCGCGTCGGCGGTCACCGAGCTGCGCGGCGGCGCGGTCGCCGAGGCGGTCGTGCTGGCGACGTGCAACCGGGTCGAGGTCTACGCCGACACCGAGGGCTTCCACGCCGGCGTCGACGCGATCTCGGACTTCCTGTCCCGCACCAGCGGCGTGCCGCACGAGGAGCTGCGCAAGCACCTCTACGTGCACTGGGAGGGCCAGGCCGTGCTGCACCTGTTCCAGGTGGCCTGCTGCCTGGACTCGATGGTGGTCGGCGAGTCCCAGATTCTCGGGCAGCTGCGCCGGTCCTACGCCGCGGCGTCCTCCGGAGCCGGTCGCACCCTGCACGAGCTGTTCCAGAAGTCGCTCAAGGTCGGCAAGCGCGCGCACAGCGAGACGGGCATCGACGAGGCCGGCCAGTCGCTGGTCACCGTCGGGCTCGAGCACGCCACCGTCGAGCTGGGCTCGCTGGCCGGGCGCACCGGCCTGGTGGTGGGCGCCGGCTCCATGGGCGCCCTCGCCGGCGCCACGCTGCGTCGGGCGGGCATCGCCGAGATGGTCGTCGCCAACCGGACCGCCGGCAATGCCGCCCGCCTGGCCGCCTCGCTCGAGGGCCGGGGCATCGGCCTGGACGACCTGGAGCAGGCGCTGGTCGACGCCGACGTGGTCGTGTCCTCGACCGGTGCGACCGGCGCCGTCCTGACCGCCGACGTCGTGGCCCGCGCGGTGGCCCGCCGCCAGGGCCGGCCGCTGGCGATGCTCGACCTGGCGCTGCCCCGCGACATCGACCGGGCCGCCGGCGAGCTGCCCGGGGTGACCCTGGTCGACCTCGAGCAGCTCGGCGAGGTGCTGCGCGAGACCCAGACCGGCGCCGACGTCGAGGCGGTCCGCGCGATCGTGACCGAGGAGGTCGGCGCCTTCCTGTCCTGGCAGCGGGCCAGCCGGGTCGCCCCGACCGTGGCCGCCCTGCGGGCCCGGGCCGACCAGGTGGTGGCGGCCGAGCTCAGCCGGCTGACCGGCCGGGTGCCCGACCTGGACCCGCGCGCCCGCGGCGAGGTCGAGCAGGCGGTGCGCCGGGTCGTCGACAAGCTGCTCCACACGCCGACCGTGCGGGTCAAGGAGCTGGCCGACCCCAGCGGCGGGGTCTCCTACGCCGAGGCGCTGCAGGAGCTGTTCGGGCTGGACCGGGCCGCGCCGGCGGCGGTGTCCGGCGCGCCGGTGGCGGTCGAGGACGACGTCGAGGAGCCCGACGAGGTCGTGGCCACGGTGCCGCCGCAGCTGCAGGGCACCGGATGAGCCGCCCGCTCCTGCTCGGCACGCGCGGCAGCGCCCTGGCCCTGACGCAGTCGGGCCACGTGGCGGACCGCGTGCGGGCGCTCGGCCGCCAGGTCGAGCTGCACCGCGTCGTGACCTACGGCGACGTCTCGACCGCCGCCATCGCCCAGATGGGGGGCACCGGCGTCTTCGTCACCGCGCTGCGCGACGCGCTGCTGCGCGGCGAGTGCGACCTCGCGGTGCACTCGTTCAAGGACCTGCCGACCGCGCCGGCGCCGGGGCTGGTCATCGCCGCGGTGCCGCGCCGCGAGGACCCGCGCTACGTGCTGGTCGCCCGCGACGGGCTGACGCTGGGCGAGCTGCCGCAGTG
>JAOPWI010000272.1 GCA_025965755.1 Frankiales bacterium
CGAGGACGAGGCTGCCCTGGCCGACGGTGCCGATCGGGCTGACCTGACCGCTGAACTGGTCGGTGCTGGTGCCCTTCTTGTCGACCATGCCGTCCGGACCCTCCTGGGTCAGCTCAGACAGGCTGCCGAGGTCGTCGATGCGGGGGGCGTGGTACATGTGGTCCTCCAAGGGGGGCGGCTCCGGCCGACTGTGCGACGAGAGTACGCCCTGACTGCCGGGCGAGACCGTCCGTGCCGCACATTCACCCGGAGGGATCTTCACACGTGGCGTCGACGACCGGTCCGCGGGGCGCCTTCGGGCTCGCGCTCACGGGACTGCTCGCCGAGCACCCTGCCCTCGGCCCGGCTCCGCGGGGATGGCCGCGCTGGTCCTGGGCCTGGCGGCCGGACCTGCCGGCCGGCGCCGGGGACGCCCCGGAGCAGGACCTGCGCCGCGTGCTGGACCGGGACGCGCCGGACGCCGGCCCCGGCAGCCACCTGCTCATCAACCGGCTGGCCCGCAGCATCACGCTGGCCGCTCCCGACCGGCCTGGCGAGCCGGCCCTCCTGCACCCCTGGCTGACGGCCGTCGCCGGAATGCTGGCTCACGAGGCCGGGCACGACACCTGGCACGCCGGCGGGGTGGTCGTGGCCGGGCGACTGTGGGCGGTTCTGGGCGCCCGGGAGTCCGGCAAGAGCACCCTGCTCGCGGCCTGGCAGCGCCGGGGGCTGCTCTCCAGCGCCGACGACCTGGTGGTCGTTCATCAGGGCACCGCCCTGAACGGCCCGGCCACCGTCGACCTGCGCGAGCCCGCTGCCCGGGCCCTGGACGCCGGTGAGCGGGTCGAGCTGCTGCCCGGGCGGGTGCGCTGGCGCGTGACCGGGCCGCCGCCGCCGGCCGAGCTGCCCTTCGCGGGGTTCGTTCTGCCGCAGTGGGGCGATCCCGGGATTTGCCCCGTGCCCGCGGCAGAGCGCCTGCGCCTGCTCCTGCAGCACAGCTACACCTCACCGCTGACCGGGCGGGAGTTGCGCCTGCTCGAGCTCACCGCGCTGCCGATGCTGGCCTGGACCCGCCCCAGGGACCTGACCCGGGTGCAGGAGAGCGTCGACGCCCTGCACGCGGCGCTGGGGCGCGCCTAGGCCGCCTGGCTGCGCAGCCAGGCGTCCTGGAGCAGCAGCATCGTCGGGTAGTGCGACGAGGGCCCCGACCACAGCGCGCGCAGGGCGTCGCGGTCGACGTAGTGCGAGCGGACGTGGTCGATCGCCTCGCCCTGCCGAAAGCCCAGCGTCGGCTCCCGGTCGACCGCCTCGTCGAAGAACGCCTTGCTCGAGCGCGTGAGCACCGGCTCCGGCAGCAGGTCGCCGAACAGCCTGGTCATGGCCGCCGACCGGCCGCCGAGGCCGCCCCGGCCCCCGGCGGCGCCGAGCGCGGCGAGCACGTCGCGGTCCAGGAACGGGTTGTGCACGACGACGTCGTGGTCCGCCGACAGCGTGTCCAGCGCCGCGCGGATGTGGGCGAACACCCGCTGGCGGGCGAAGTTGGCCAGCTCGGCGGCCCAGCCGCTGTGCTCCGGAATGCTGCAGGCGGCGCCGCGCCGGCCGACCAGCTCGCGGGCCAGCGGCGTCAGCCACGGCAGGCTGCCGATCCGCCGGCGCAGGACGGTGCGCCGGTAGGTGCGGGGCAGCAGCACGCCGGCCGCCAGGTGCTTGAGCTCGCGCCGGGTCGGCCGCTGCAGGCCGGCGAGCACCCGGGCGGTCGGCATCGCGCCACTGGAGCCGAGGACCTCGTCGCCGCCGATGCCGGTCACCAGCGAGCCGCCGGTGGCCACCTCCAGCAGGGGCACCTGCATGTACGCGTTGGCCGGGGCCAGCAGCCCGTGGCGCCGCAGCACGGCGGCGGCCACCGGACCGGTGACGCCCAGCTCGTCCCGTACCGGCAGGCGCACCCCCTCGTCCAGCCCGAGGTGGTCCAGGACCAGCTGCTGCCACTCGCGCTCGTCGGCGTCCGGGCTGCCGACCACGTCCAGAGTCACCGGAACCGGAAGCGGCAGCCCCTCGCGCCGGGCCACCGCGACGGCGACGGCGAGCACGGCCGAGCTGTCCCGCCCACCGGAGAAGCTCACGAACAGCGGGGGGCGCAGCAGGCCGCGCAGCACCGCCTGCTCGAAGGCCGCTCGCGGGGCGAGCGTCGCCCGGGGCAGCGGGAGCGCGCCGGAGTGGTGCCCGAGCGGACCGCCGGCGGCGATCTCCAGCGGGTCCAGCGGCGGCAGCGGAGCCGTCATGCGGTCGTGAGCAGAGCCCGCTCACGCAGCGTGACCAGGAAGGCGGCGACGTCCGCGGCGGCCTGCTCCGGCGGCAGGGCGAACCTGCTGACGAGCCGCTCCACCAGCGCCGGCTCGTCGGCGCCCTCGACGAGCAGCGGCCAGAGCACCGTGCCCGCGCCGTTGACCTTGAGGTAGCGCGAGCTGCGCAGGTCCAGGACGACCAGCTCGCTCTCGACCTCGCGCCAGATCACGTCGTCACCGCGCAGCTTCACCACGCGGCCCAGGCTACGGCTTGCGCCCACCGCCTCAGACCGCGAAGTAGGTCGCCT
This sequence comes from Frankiales bacterium, assembly GCA_025965755.1. Lineage (GTDB taxonomy): Bacteria > Actinomycetota > Actinomycetes > Mycobacteriales > SCTD01 > RYN-170. The sequence continues at coordinate 2,573 of JAOPWI010000272.1, forward strand.
CCGGGTGGTGCAGCACGATCGCGCTGGTCGACTGCTCCGGAGTGAGCTGGTGCTCCTCGGACAGCTCGACACCGATCCGCTGCCACTCCAGCAGGTCCTGCACCTTGTCCTGGTCCTCGATGTTGGGGCAGGCCGGATAGCCCCACGAGTAGCGAGCGCCCCGGTAGGTCAGCTTGGACAGCTTGCTCTGGAGATCGCCGGTGTCCTCGGCGGCGAAGCCCAGCTCGGACCGGATGCGGGCGTGCCACATCTCGGCCAGCGCCTCGGTGAGCTGCACCGACAGGCCGTGCAGCTCGAGGTACTCGCGGTAGGCGTTTCTGGCGAACAGCTCGCCGGTGACCTCGCTGACGTGCTGGCCCATGGTCACGACCTGGAAGGCGACCACGTCCGGCTCGCCCGACTCCTGCGCGCGGAAGTAGTCGGCCAGGCACAGCCGCCGGTCGCGGCGCTGCCGGGGGAAGGTGAAGCGGCAACGCTCGGTGCCGGACTGCGGGTCGAGAACGATGAGGTCCTCGCCCTTGGACACGGCGGGAAAGTAGCCGTGCACGACGGCGGCGTGCATCGTGCCCTCGGCCTGGACGCGGGCGAGCAGCTCGCGCAGCCGCGGCCGGCCCTCGGTCTCCACCAGCTCCTCGTACGACGGGCCGTCGCCTCCCCGCGAGCCGCGCAGGCCCCACTGGCCGAGGAACAGCGCCCGCTCGTCCAGCCAGGAGCTGTAGTCGGCCAGCGCGATGCCCTTGGACACCCGCGAGCCCCAGAACGGCGGCGTGGGCACGACGTTGTCGGCGGCGATGTCGGACCGGGTGACCGGCTCGGGCTCGACCTCGTTGGCCTTGCGGGCCTCGTTGATGGCCCGGGAGCGGGCGTGACGGGCCTTGCGCTCGGCGTCCTTGGCAGCCCGCTCGGCCGACACCTCCGGGGCGACCTCGCCGCGCTTGACGGCCATCAGCTCGTCCATGAGGCGCAGGCCCTCGAAGGCGTCGCGGGCGTAGCGGACGTCGCCGTCGAAGACCTCCCCGAGGTCCTGCTCGACGTAGGCCCGGGTGAGCGCCGCGCCGCCGAGGATGACCGGATAGCGCTGGGCGATGCCCCGGGTGTTCATCTCCAGCAGGTTCTCCTTCATGACCACCGTGGACTTGACCAGCAGGCCGGACATGCCGACCACGTCGACCTGGTGCGCCTCGGCGGCCTCCAGGATCGCCGTCACCGGCTGCTTGATGCCGATGTTGACGACGTCGTAGCCGTTGTTGGTCAGGATGATGTCCACGAGGTTCTTGCCGATGTCGTGGACGTCACCCTTGACGGTGGCCAGCACGATCTTGCCCTTGCCCGCGTCGTCCTCGGCCTTCTCCATGAACGGCTCGAGGTAGGCCACCGCGGTCTTCATGACCTCGGCGGACTGCAGCACGAACGGCAGCTGCATCTCGCCCGAGCCGAAGAGCTCGCCCACGACCTTCATGCCGGCCAGCAGGGTGTCGTTGACGATCTGCAGCGGCTTCTGCCCGCCGGCCATCGCCTCGTCGAGGTCGGCCTCGAGCCCGTTCTTCTCGCCGTCGATGATGCGGCGCTGCAGCCGCTCGTCCAGCGGCAGCTCCATGAGGATCTCGTTGCGTGTCTTGCCGCCGGTGTCGGCCTCGACGCCCTCGAACAGGTCGAGGTAGGCGATCAGCGGGTCATAGCCCTCGCGCCGCCGGTCATAGACCAGGTCCAGCGCGGTCTCCCGCTGGTCGTCCGGAATCCGGTTCATCGGCAGGATCTTGCTGGCGTGCACGATCGCGCTGGTCAGGCCGGCCTTCTGGCACTCGTGCAGGAAGACGGAGTTGAGGACCACGCGGGCCGCCGGCTTGAGGCCGAAGGAGATGTTGGACAGGCCGAGAGTGGTGCCGACGTTCGGCCGGCGCTGCTTGAGCAGCTTGATGGCCTCGATCGTCTCGATGCCGTCGCGCCGGGACTCCTCCTGGCCGGTGGCCAGCGTGAAGGTCAGGCAGTCGACGAGGATGTCGCCCTCGCGCAGCCCGTACTCCCCCACCAGCGCGTCCACGGTGCGCTCGGCGATCGCCACCTTCTTCTCGGCCGTGCGGGCCTGGCCCTCCTCGTCGATCGTCAGGGTGACGACTGCCGCGCCGTGCTCCTTGACGATCGGCATGATCTTGCGGAAGCGGCTGTCCGGACCGTCGCCGTCCTCGAAGTTCACCGAGTTGATGACGGCGCGCCCGCCGAGGCACTCCAGGCCGGCCTCGATGACCGGCGGCTCGGTGGAGTCGAGCATGATCGGCAGGGTGCTGGCGGTGGCCAGCCGGGACGCGGCGTCGCGCATGTCGATCGCGCCGTCGCGGCCGACGTAGTCGACGCAGAGGTCGATCATGTTCGCGCCCTCGCGCACGGCCTCCCGGCCGATGTCGACGACCTTCTCCCAGTCGGCGGCGATGAGCGCCTCGCGGAACGCCTTGGAGCCGTTGGTGTTGGTGCGCTCGCCGACCATCAGCACGCCGGCGTCGGGCACGAACGGCACGGCCGAGTACAGCGACGCGGCGGACGGCTCCACCACGGGCGTCCGCGTCGGGACGGCGCGGCCGCGCACCCGCTCGACGACCTGGCGCAGGTGCTCGGGCGTCGTGCCGCAGCAACCGCCGACCAGGCCGACGCCGTACTCGTCGACGAAGCCCGACAGGGCCTCGGCCAGCTGGGCCGGGCCGAGAGGTTAGACGGCGCCGTCCCTGCCCAGCTCCGGCAGGCCGGCGTTGGGCATCACCGACAGCGGCACGGTGGCGTGCCGGGACAGGTAGCGCAGGTGCTCGGCCATCTCGCCGGGGCCGGTCGCGCAGTTCATCCCGATCACGTCGATGCCGAGCGGCTCGAGCGCGGTGAGCGCCGCGCCGATCTCCGAGCCCAGGAGCATGGTGCCGGTGAGCTCGACCGTGACCTGGGCGATGAGCGCGACCCGGATCCCGGTGACCTCCATCGCCCGCTTGGCGCCGACGATCGCGGCCTTGGTCTGCAGCAGGTCCTGGCTGGTCTCGACGAGGATCCCGTCGACGCCGCCCTCGATCATGGCCTCGCACTGCTCCTGATAGCCGTCACGGAGCAGTGCGTACGGGGCGTGGCCCAGCGTCGGCAGCTTCGTGCCCGGCCCGACCGAGCCGATGACCCAGCGGGGCCGCTCGGGGGTCGCCCAGGCGTCGGCGGACTCACGGGCGATGCGGGCGCCGGCCAGTGCGGTCTCGCGGATCCGCTCGGGGATGTCGTACTCGTTGAGCGCCGCCCAGTTGCTGCCGAACGTGTTGGTCTCGACCGCGTCGCAACCCGCCTGGAAGTAGGCGTCGTGCACCGACCGGACGACATCGGGGCGGGTGACGTTGAGCACCTCGTTGCAGCCCTCGTGGCCCTGGAAGTCACCGTCCACCGACAGGTCGTGAGCCTGCAGCATCGTGCCCATCGCGCCGTCGGCCACGACGACGCGCTCACGCAGCGCAGCCAGCAGGTCAGGACGGGGGAAAGGCGAGGCGGTCACCCGTCGAGTCTACCGGCGGGGCGGGCACGGCTCCGGCGCTGCGGCCGGCGCGGGCGGTAGGTTCGCGCCGACTGCCAGCCGTGACGGAGGACCCTGTGAGCAGCTCGCCCTACTCGACCGTGCTGGTCGGCACCGACGGCTCCGACTCCTCGTTCCGTGCGGTCGACCGGGCGGCCCTGATCGCCCGGGACGCCGGCGCGACGCTGCTGCTCGCCTGCGCCTACCGGCCGATGTCGGCCCGCGAGGTCCAGGACGCCCAGGACGCCCTCGGCGGCGAGAGCTACAAGGTCAGCGGGTCGACACCGGCGGAGGACGTGCTGCGTGACGCGGCCGACCGGGCCAAGGGCCTGGGCGCGACCGACGTGGACATCATCGCGGTCGAGGGCGACCCGGTGGACGAGCTGATCGAGCTGGTCAAGGTGCGCGGCGTGGACCTGCTCGTGGTCGGCAACCGCGGCCTCAACAGCCTGGCCGGCCGGCTGCTCGGCTCGGTGCCCGCCAACATCAGCCACCGGGCGGCCTGCGACGTCCTCATCGTGCACACGACCGGCAAGGGCGCGAGGAAGTGACCTGATGCCCGTGACCGCCGGGCCGCTGGCGGACCGGCCTCCCGTCGCGGGCGGCCTGGACCTCGACCTGCCCGGCCACGGCGTACGCCTGCGCGCCACCCGCTGGCCGGGTGCCGGCACGCCGGTGCTGCTGCTGCACGGCCTCGCCTCGTCGCGCCGGTTCTGGGACCTGGTCGTGCCCGGGCTGTCCGGCCTGCCGGTGCTGGCGCTGGATCAGCGTGGTCACGGCGGCAGCGAGCGACCGGACGGGCCGTACGACGGCGCCACCATCGCCCGCGACGCCCTCACCGCCCTGGACGCTCTCGGGCTGTCGCGGGTCGTCGTCGTCGGCCACTCCTGGGGCGCCACGACAGCCCTGCGGCTGGCGGCGGACGCCCCCGAGCGGGTGCTGGCCGTCGTCGCCGTCGACGGCGGGCTCGGTGCGCTGGGCGAGCCGGGCGCCAGCCGGGTCCAGACGCGCGACCGGCTCACCCCGCCGCGGATCGCCCTGCCGCCCGAGGACCTGGTGGCGCGGCTGCGCTCCGGGCCGCTCGGGCCGTGGTGGTCGCCCGCGGTGGAGCAGGCGCTGCTGCCGCTGTTCGAGCTCGGCACCGACGGCCTGGCCCGGGCCCGGCTGCCCTTCGCGGCACACATGGCCATCGTCGAGGACCTGCTCGACGGGAACGTCGAGGCGCTGCT
>JAOPWI010000293.1 GCA_025965755.1 Frankiales bacterium
CCGCCCCGCGCCCCCGCGACGCGCGGCGGCGGGGGCCGGCAGCGGGCTCAGACAAGGGCCGGCTCGGGTTCGCGGACCCGGGCGGGCGGCGCCTCGGACAGCCCGAACCGCTCGTGCAGGCGGCGCAGCGGCGGTGGCGCCCACCAGTTCCACTCGCCGGCCAGCCGCATGAAGGCCGGAACGAGAACCCCGCGCACCAGCGTGGCGTCGACGACCACGGCCAGCGCGGTGCCCAGGCCGAGCAGCTTGATGAAGGCGATGTCGGAGGACACGAAGGCCAGAAAGACGATGGCCAGCAGGCCGGCGGCCGCGGTGACCAGCCGGCCGGTGCGCTCCAGGCCCAGCGCGACGGCGCGGGTGTTGTCACCCGAGGCGTCCCACTCCTCCTTGATGCGAGACAGCAGGAACACCTCGTAGTCCATCGACAGCCCGAAGAGCACGCAGAACATGAGGATAGGCATCGTCGTGTCCAGGGTTCCGGTCACGATCGGGTCGCCGATCAGCCAGGTCAGGTGACCGTGCTGGAAGATCCAGACCATCGCGCCGAAGGTCGCCGACAGCGACAGCAGGTTGAGCACCACCGCCTTCACGGGCAGCACGACGCTGCCGGTGAACAGGAACAGCAGCACGAACGTCGCCGTGGCGATCAGCCCGAGCGCCAGCGGCAGTTGTGAGCCGAGCGAGGCCTTGGTGTCCACGAGCTGGGCCGCCTGGCCGCCGACCGCGACGGGTCCGAACGGCGTGCCGGCCTCCCGCAGGGCGTGCACCAGCTGCTCGGCGCGCGGGCCGTACCCGTCGCCGTCCGGCACGACGGTGAGGTAGGAGCCGGGGCCGTCCTTGAACCGCTGGCTGGCCGGCCCGGGCGGCGCGACCTGGTGTCCGGCGGCGTACGAGCCGGTCGAGGCGTCGACACGGGCGACTCCCGGCAGCGACGACAGCTCGGTGGCGTACCGCGCCATCGGGCCGGACGCCCGGTCGGGGGCGCCGGTCGCGACGACGGTCAGCGCCAGCGGCTCGTTGCTCGGGAACTGGGTCCGGATGGTCTCGGCGATGGTGTGCCCGCTGGCGTCGCGCGGCAGGACGCGGTCGTCCGGCAGACCGAACGACGCCCCGGCGAACGGCAGGCCGACGACGACGAGCAGCGCCACGACGGCGGTCCCGAGCGGCAGGGGCCGGCGCATGACCGTGACGGCGACCCGGTGCCAGAACCCCTGGTCCTGCGGCGTCGGCGGGCGCACCGGCAGCCGCAGCGCCCGGCGCAGCGCGGCCCGGAGGTCCCAGCGGTCGATGTTCGGGCCGAGCGCGGCGAGGGCGGCCGGCAGGACCAGCAGCGCGCCCAGGGCGGCGAACAGGACGGCGCTGATGCCGGCGTAGGCGAACGAGCGCAGGAACGACAGCGGAAACACGAGCAGCGCGCCGAGCGACAGCAGAACGGTGAGCGCGCTGAACAGCACGGTGCGCCCAGCGGTGCGCACGGTCTCCACGACGGCGTCCGGCGTGCTGCGGCCGGCACGGAGCTCCTCGCGGTAGCGGGTGAGCATGAACAGGCTGTAGTCGATGCCCAGGCCGAGGCCCAGGGAGACGGCCAGGTTGACGGCGTAGACGCTGACGTCGAGGAAACCCGCCAGCACGTGCAGCGTCAGGAACGTCCCGAGAATCGACAGCACGCCGACCAGCAGCGGCAGGCCCGCGGCGACCGCGCTGCCGAAGACGAGGACCAGCAGCACCGCGGTGACGGGCAGCGCGAAGGCCTCGGCGCGGGCGAGGTCGCGCTTGATGGTGTCGCCGACCTGGCGGAAGACCTCGACCTTCCCGCCGACCTGCACCCGGAGGGCGCCGGACGTGCCGGCGTAGGCGGCACCGAGCTCCTCGACCCGGGCGACCTGCTCGTCCTCGGTGCCGGTGAGGCGGGCCAGCACGAGGGCCGCGCTGCCGTCGCGGCTCCGGAGCGTCGGGGGCCGGCCGCTCGTCCAGTACGAGACGACCGTCGTGACGCCCGGCTCGGCCGCCAGGCGCTGCGCCAGGGCGACGCCCGACGACGCGGCGGCCGGCGCGTCGACGCCGTCGGCCGCCGTGACGAGCAGCGCGAGGTTGGGCGCGCCAGCCCGGAACTCCCGCTCCAGCACCTCGGCGGCGCGGGCCGACGGGGAGGCCGGGTCCTCGAAACCGCCGGTGGACAGCTCGCCGGCGACGCCGCCGCCGAGCGCGCCGGCCAGGGCGAGGAACAGGGCGGCGAGGACCAGCACCCGGCGGCGGCTGCGGACGACGGCGGTGGCGAGACGGACCAGCATGGCGACCTCCAGGTCAGTGAGCGCCGCTAAGTTAGCGGCGCTAATCTGACTCGGCAAGCGCGGGTCCGGTGCCGCCGAGGGGGGCGGCGCATCCCCCCGGGGGTCGCCCCCTAGCCTGTGCCGGTCCTGCCCGCCGATGCTTCGAGGACCTCGTGCGCTTTCGCCTGACCCCGCGTGACACCTCGTTCTACGAGTACTTCTCCGCCGCGGCCGACAACCTGGTCGAGGGCGCGCAGCTGCTCGCCTCGAGCATGCAGGCCGGTGCCGACCACCCGGGCATCGCCAGCAAGCTGCGGGAGATCGAGCACGCCAGCGACGAGGTCACCCACGCCGTCATGCGGCAGCTGAACTCCACGTTCGTCACGCCGTTCGACCGCGAGGACATCTACACCCTCGCCAGCCGGCTCGACGACGTCATGGACCACATGGAGGCCGCCTCCGACCTGGTGGTGCTGTACGAGCTGGACGTGCTGCCCCCGGAGTACGCGCTGGTGGCCGACGTCCTCGTCCGGGCCGCCGCGGTCACTGCCGAGGCGATGCCCCGGCTGCGCGGGCTGCAGAACCTGTCCGAGTACTGGATCGAGGTCAACCGCCTCGAGAACGAGGCTGACCAGCTCTACCGGCGGACCCTGGCCCGGCTGTTCGGCGGCGCGTACGACGCCCTGACCGTGCTCAAGCTCAAGGACCTGGCGGAGGAGCTCGAGGCGGCCGCCGACGCGTTCGAGGACGTCGCCGACACCATCGAGACCATCACCGTCAAGGAGTCCTGACCCGGTGTCACCCGAGCTGCTCGGGCTGATCGCGATCGTCGCGATCGCGCTGGCCTTCGACTACACCAACGGCTTCCACGACGCGGCCAACGCCATCGCCACCGCGGTGTCGACGCGGGCGCTGACGCCGCGGGCGGCGCTGCTCATGGCAGCGGTCATGAACCTGATCGGCGCCCTGGTGGCCACCGGCGTGGCCAAGACCGTCGGCAGCGGCATCATCGCCGCGCCCGAGGGGGCCAGCGGGCTCGTCCTGGTCTTCAGCGCGCTCATCGGCGCGATCACCTGGAACCTCATCACCTGGTACTACGGGCTGCCCTCGTCCTCCTCCCACGCCCTCATCGGCGGCCTCGTCGGGGCGGCGCTGGCGGCGTCGAACGACGTGCAGTGGATGGGCGTGATCGACAAGGTCCTCATTCCGATGGTGCTGTCGCCGCTCATCGGCTTCGGCCTGGCCTACCTGCTCATGCTGGCGCTGCTGTGGGGGTTCCGGAAGGCCAATCCGCGCAAGATGTCGCGCGGCTTCCGCAAGGCGCAGATCGGCTCGGCGGCCGCCATGGCCTTCGGGCACGGCCTGCAGGACGCCCAGAAGACGATGGGTGTCATCGTTCTGGCGCTGGTCACCTACGGCTCGCAGGACGACTTCGACGTCCCGCTCTGGGTGAAGCTGTCCGCCGCGCTGGCCATCAGCCTCGGAACGTACGCCGGTGGCTGGCGGATCATGCGCACCCTCGGCCGCAAGATCATCGAACTCGACCCGCCCCGCGGCTTCGCGGCGGAGACCACCGCGGCGGGCGTGCTCTACACGACCGCCTTCGTGTTCGCCGTGCCGGTGTCGACCACCCACACGATCACTTCGGCGATCATGGGCGTCGGCGCGACGCGGCGGCTGTCGGCGGTGCGCTGGGGCGTGGCCCGCACCATCGTCACGGCGTGGGTGCTGACCATTCCGGCCGCCGCGCTGGTGGCCGCCGGCTTCTACGAGGTCAGCCGGCTGGTCCTGCTGTAGCTAGCCGAACCGGCCGGTGATGTAGTCCTCGGTCCGCTTCTCGCGGGGATTGCTGAAGATCTTCGGCGTGTCGTCGATCTCGACCAGCCGGCCCGGCTCGCCGGTCTTCTCGATGGAGAAGAACCCGGTCCGGTCCGAGACCCGGGCCGCCTGCTGCATGTTGTGCGTGACGATGACGATCGTGTACTGGTCCTTCAGCTCCATCATCAGGTCCTCGATCGCCAGCGTGCTGATCGGGTCCAGCGCGCTGCACGGCTCGTCCATGAGCAGCACCTGCGGCTCGACCGCGATCGCCCGGGCGATGCACAGGCGCTGCTGCTGACCGCCGGACAGGCCGGCGCCCGGCTTGTCGAGCCGGTCCTTGACCTCGTTCCACAGGTTGGCCCCGCGCAGCGAGCGCTCCACCTTCTCGTCCAGAGCGGGGCGGCGCTTCACGCCGTTCAGGCGCAGGCCGGCGACGACGTTCTCGTAGATCGACATCGTCGGAAACGGGTTCGGGCGCTGGAACACCATGCCGACGTTGCGCCGGACGTCCACCGGGTCGACGCCGCTGGCGTAGACGTCGTCGTCGTCCAGCCGGATCGAGCCCTCCACCCGCGCACCCGGAATGACCTCGTGCATCCGGTTGATCGTCCGCAGCGCCGTCGACTTGCCACAGCCGGAGGGGCCGATGAAGGCCGTGATGCTCTTCGGCTGGATGGTGGTCGAGATGTCGGCGATCGCGCGGAAGCCGCCGTAGTAGGCGTTGACGTTCTCGAGCGTGATCTGCTTGGCCACGTGACGACGCTAGACCGCTGACCTGACCGGGACGCGCCCGGCAGGTGAACGGGAGATGATTGCGCCGGCTGATGCTGTGACGTGGTTCACCCGCCGGCCATCTGGCTCCGCCCGCCTGGAGGGCGGGCTCCTTGTGCCGTTCACCGGCTGTTCAGGCAGGGCCGCCGAGCGCGTCACCTGGGCTCCCTAGCGTCGGCGCCGTACGCCGGTCCTGCGACCGCGACACCAGCACCCATGACTCGAGAGCGAGACCCCTGACTGTGAAGGTTCAGCGCTACGGCCGCCTTGCGGCCCTGATCGCCGCCAGCTCCCTCGCCCTCACCGCGTGCGGCTCCTCCGACGCCGACCAGCCCTCGGCCGCGGGCGGCGACACCCCGTCCCTGCGCGGCACCCTGAACGGCGGCGGCTCCAGCGCCCAGGAGTCGGCCATGGAGGCCTGGCGCGCCGGCTTCGCCGAGGCCCACCCCGACGTGACCGTCAACTACGACCCGGTCGGCTCCAGCGGCGGGCGCGAGCAGTTCCTGTCCGGCGGCCTGGCCTTTGCCGGCAGCGACGGTGCGCTCAAGGACGCCGAGATCGCTGCCGGCAAGACCCGCTGCCCCGGCGGGGACGCGATCGAGTTCCCGCTCTACATCAGCCCGGTCGCCGTCCTCTACAACCTCGAGGGCGTCGAGGAGCTCAACCTGTCGGCCCCCGTCATCGCGGACATCTTCACGCAGAAGATCAAGAAGTGGAACGACCCGGCTCTCGCCGCCCTCAACGAGGGCGTGACGCTGCCGGACCTGGCCATCACCCCGGTCAACCGTGGCGACGGCTCGGGCACCACGGAGAACTTCACCGACTACCTGGCCGAGGCGGCCGGGGCGAAGTGGCCCTACGAGGCCGACAGCGACTTCCCGGTCAGCGGCGGCGAGGCGGCCAACGGCACCTCCGGCGTGGTGGCCGCGGTCAAGGGTGGCAACGGCACGATCGGCTACGCCGACGCCAGCCGGGCCGAGGGCCTGGGCGTCGCCAGGATCGGTGTCGGCGACGAGTTCGTCGCCCCGACGCCGGAGGGGGCGTCCAAGCTGGTCGAGTCGGCCGAGCGGGTCTCCGGCCGGGCGGCCGGCGACATCACGGTGACGCTGCCGCGCACGACGACCGACCCGACGACCTACCCGATCAGCCTGGTCGCCTACTCGATCGTGTGCACCTCGTACCAGGACGCCGCCCAGGGCCAGCTGGTGAAGGCCTTCTTCAGCTACGTGGCCAGCGAGCAGGGGCAGGCCGCGGCCGCCGAGAACGCCGGCTCCGCGCCGATCTCGGACGCGCTGCGCGCCGACGTGCTGACCGCCGTCGAGGCCATCAAGGCAGGCGCCTGACCCGTGCCCACACCGACGATCACGACGACGACCACGACGACGACCATGACCACGACCGCGCAGCGCCGCGGCGACCGGGTCTTCTCCGGCCTGGCGACCGGCGCCGGCGTGCTCATCCTCGTCGTGCTCGCCGGGGTCGCGATCTTCCTCGTGACCGAGTCGCTGCCGGTGATCGGAGCTGAGTCCAGCGAGCTGCCGGGCGACCGGACGTTCCTGGCCTCGCTCGGCCCGCTGGTCTTCGGCACCCTGCTGGCGGCCACCATCGCGCTGGCCCTCGCGACGCCCCTGTCGCTGGCCATCGCGCTGTTCATCTCGCACTACGCCGACCGCCGCATCGCGCGCACGCTCGGCTACCTGGTCGACCTGCTCGCCGCCATTCCCAGCGTCGTCTACGGCCTCTGGGGCGTGAGCGTGCTGGCGCCGTTCCTGCAGCCGTCGTTCGTGTGGCTCGAGGAGCATCTGGGATTCATCCCGCTGTTCGCCGGGCCGGCGTCGTCCACCGGCCGGACCGTCCTGACCGCGGGCATCGTGCTCGCGGTGATGGTGCTGCCGATCATGACGGCCATCAACCGGGAGGTGTTCCTGCAGGTGCCCACGCTGCATGAGGAGGCCGCCCTCGCCCTCGGCGCCACCCGCTGGGAGATGATCCGGATGTCGGTGTTCCCGTACGGCCGCTCCGGCATCGTCAGCGGCGCGATGCTCGGCCTCGGGCGCGCCCTCGGCGAGACGCTGGCCGTGCTGCTGGTGCTCTCCCAGACCGGCGCGGTGACCTTCAACCTCATCTCGCGGGACAACCCGTCCACCATCGCCGCGAACATCGCGGCCGACTTCCCGGAGTCGACCGGCGTGGAGATCAACGCCCTGATCGCGACCGGCCTGGTGCTGTTCGTCATCACCTTCGCCGTGAACTTCCTGGCCCGCGCGGTGCTCGCCCGCCGGGCCGGCTTCGACGGGGCAGCCGGATGAGCGTGCTCGT
>JAOPWI010000324.1 GCA_025965755.1 Frankiales bacterium
CGTCGGCGGAGTGGGCGGAGGTGTCAGCCCTGGAGCTTGTAGTCCTTGAGCAGACCGCGGCTGATGATCGTCTTCTGGATCTCGCTCGTGCCCTCGCCGATGAGCAGGAACGGGGCCTCACGCATGAGGAGCTCGATCTCGTACTCCTTGGAGTAGCCGTACCCCCCGTGGATGCGGAAGGACTCCTGGGTCACCTCGGCGCAGTACTCCGAGGCGAGCAGCTTGGCCATGCCGGCCTCGACGTCGTTGCGCTTGCCGGCGTCCTTGAGGCGGGCGGCGTTGACCATGAGCGCGTGAGCGGCCTCGACCTTGGTCGCCATCTCGGCGAGCTTGAACTGGATGGCCTGGTGGCCGCTCAGCGGCTTGCCGAAGGTCTGGCGCTGCTGGGCGTAGGCGATGGCCAACTCGAAGGCGCGGATGGAGATGCCGCAGGCCCGGGCGGCGACGTTGACGCGGCCGACCTCGACGCCGTCCATCATCTGATAGAAGCCCTTGCCGCGGCCCGCCTCGCCGCCGAGGATCGAGCTGGCGGGGACGCGGGCGCCCTCGAGCACCATCTCGGTCGTCTCGACGCCCTTGTAGCCCATCTTCTCGATCTTGCCGGGGATGGTGATGCCCTGGGCCGTCTGGCCGAAGCCCGGCTCCTTCTCGACGAGGAACGTCGTCATGTTCTTGTAGACCGAGTCGCCGCCCTCGTCGGTCTTGACCAGGGTGGCGATCAGGCCGGCGCGGGCACCGTTGGTCAGCCACATCTTCTGGCCGTCGAGGACGTACTCGTCGCCGTCGCGGACGCCCTTGCTCTTGATGGCGGCGACGTCGGAGCCGCAGCCGGGCTCGCTCATCGAGAAGCCGCCGCGCAGCTCGCCGGTCGCCATGAGCGGCAGCAGGCGCTGCTTCTGCTCGTCGGTGCCGTGGTGCATGAGCATGTAGGCCACGATGAAGTGGGTGTTGATCACGCCGGACACGCTCATCCAGCCGCGGGCGATCTGCTCGACGGTCAGCGCGTAGGTGAGCAGGGACTCGCCGAGGCCGCCGTACTCCTCCGGAATCATGAGCCCGAACAGGCCCATCTCCTTCATCCCGTCGACGATCGCCTCGGGGAACTCGTCCTTGTGCTCGAGCTCGGTGGCGTAGGGCAGGATCTCCTTGTCCACGAAGTCCTTGACCGTGGACAAGATCTCCTGCTGGACCTCGGTGAGGCCCTCGGTGGCGGCGAGGCGTGGCATGTCGCTCCTGGTGCGATTCGGGGCGGCGTGAACGCCGCGCGCGCGTTGCAGGAGTGTCCCACCCGCGACAACGCTCTGCGCGCCCGCCCGGTGTGGGAGTCCTCACCAGCGCGTGCGCGGACGGGCGTTGCCGGCGTCGCGTCGTGCGCGGTTCCCGACGGTCCGGGAGCGGGAACGCCTCCGGCGTGACCGACCTGCTGAGCCTGCCCCGGGCCGCCGCGGCGACCGCCCTCGGACTGGCGACCGCGCTGCGCGGTGCCCGCGTCTTCCACCCGCACGGCCAGACGTACGTGTGCACCGTGGTGGTCGCGGGCGGGGCCTTCGGCGCCTCGCTGCTGGACGAGCCCGGCGAGCACGACGGCTTCGTGCGGTTCAGCCGCGGCGCCGGGCTGCCGCGCCCGCTGCCGGACGTGGACGGCTTCGCCCTGCGCCTGCCCGGGCTCGGCGTGGACGGGGAGCCGCTGGACATCCTCATCAACAGTGCCTGGAGGTACGCCTTCGTCCCGTCGGTGGTGTCGCGGACCTGGTCGGCGGTGCTCCCCCACCGCACGGGCAGCGGCCAGCTCGTGCTGCTGGGTGCCCGGCCGACCCGGGCGGGGTTCACCCTGCTGGGCGCCTCTCCGCTCGGAGTGTGGCGGCCATGGGGGCGGCTCGAGCTCGGTGCGGCCGTCGACGGCGAGGACCTGCGCTTCCGCCCCGAGAGGGGCGCACCGGACCTGCAGCCGGTCGAGCTGTTCCGCACGCTGCGGTCCTGGGCGTACGACGCCTCGCAGGCCGGCCGGAGCTAGAGCAGGCCGCGCGCGCGCAGTACGGCCTGCAGGTGCGGCTCGACCTGGGCCCGCACCGCGTCGTTGGCGTACGCCGCCCACGCGACGTCGGCCTCCAGGTCGAGCGGCGCGTTCAGGGGGCCGCCGTCCGGGCGCACCACGTGCACGCCGGCCTCGGCGGCGACGAGCCAGCCGGCCAGGTCGTAGGGGTGCGCGCACAGCGGCCGCCCGGGCAGCAGCGGGCGCAGGTCGCAGGCCCAGCGGTCGTGGCCGACGGCCAGCTCGACGAGGGTCCCGCCGGTGCAGTACTGGTCCTCGAAGCTCTGCGCCGTGCCCCGCCGGACCGGCCCCAGCACCCGGGCGCTGACCTCGTCGTCGATGGCCGCCAGCAGCGCGCGGTCGCCGGGGAAGTAGCGAGCGACGCCGCCGTACCCCTGCTCGACGGTCCTCGCGCGGCTGGGGTGGACCGCCAGCGGCGCGCGGGCGCCGGTGCGCAGGTCGACCCGGGTGCCCTGCACACCGGCGCCGCGGCGGGCCACCAGCACGTCGCCGTACGCCGCCTTGACCGTGGGCACCTCGACCGCGACGGAGGCGGTCAGGTCGGCGAGGGTGCCTCCCTCCGGTCCCACGCCGACCAGGACCCAGGCCGAGCGCTTCTGGTGCGCCAGCGCCCGGGTGCCGTCGAGCGGGTCGACGAGCAGGCGGACCTGCGGCGTGCTCCCGCCGAGCACCAGCCCCTCCGCAGGCAGGCCCTCGGCCACGAGGCGCACGCAGGTGCCCAGTCCGCCGACCAGCTCCACGAGGCGCTCCTGCGAGACGCGGTCGACGGCGAAGGAGGTGTCGCCGGGGCCGCTGTCGTCGTAGGCGCTGAGCTGGGCGACCGACTGGTTGCGGCAGGCCTGCAGGACGTCATCACGGACCGCCTCGGCGATCCCGACCAGGCGGTCGATCACTCGACCGGCACGCTGGGCTCGACCGCGCGGCTGCTCGCGCGGATGACCAGCGCGAGCCCGGCCAGCAGGAGCGCGGCAGCGGGCAGCGCCAGCAGGGGCGGCCGCTGGTCGAGCAGGACCGCGGCGATCAGCGCCGCACCCGGGATCTCCACGAGCAGCAGCATGCTGATGACCGTCGGGGACACCGAACGCAGGACCATGTTGAACAGCGAGTGACCCAGCAGCTGGGCGCCGAGGGTGAGCGCGACGAGCTTGGCCCAGTCGTCGACGTCGTAGCCGCCGAGCGACTGCCGGCCGATCAGGCACGCGGCGAGCAGGAGCACCGCGGTGACGGAGTAGCACAGCGTCGTGTAGGTGGTCGTCGAGACGCTGCGGCGGACCTCGCCGCCGGCGGCCATGTACGCCGCGGCGAAGGCACCGCCAGCCACCGCCAGCGCGTCGCCGAGCAGCGCCCGGCCACTGACCTGCAGGTCGACGCCGGTGAGCAGCACCGCGCCGCCGACCGCGACGGCGATGCCGAGCCAGACCTGCAGCGCGACCGGCTCGCCGCGGAGCCGGGCGATCAGGGCCGCCCACACGGGCTGGGTGGCCACCAGGGCCGTCGCCGAGGCGACCGACGTGTAGCTGAGCGCCGGCGTCCAGGTGGCGAAGTGCAGGGCGAGCATCAGCCCGGCCAGCGCGGCCAGGCGCAGCTCGCGGCGGGTCAGACCGCGCAGCTCGTCGCGGCAGCGCACCAGCGCCACCGGCAGCAGGACGCCGGCGGCCAGCGCGTTGCGCCAGAAGGCGATCGCGAGGGCGGGCACCGCGGTCGCCGCGATCAGCGGCCCCGAGGTCGAGGCGGCGGTCAGCGCGAGGACGAGCAGCAGGGCGTCGACGCGCGGAACGGCCGGGGCCCGCTGCTGCGCCTGGGCCGTCACGGCTCCATGGTGTCAGCGGCTCAGAGCAGCAGCGCCAGCGCCACGACGTCCACGCCGACGAGGAACGCCGCGACGGCGACGGCCGCAGCGAGCAGCCGGCCGCGGAGGGCCAGCTGGCCCATGAGCGCGGGGTCGCGGGCCAGCACGACCAGCGGCACGACGACGAACGGCAGCACCAGCGACAGCACGACCTGGGTCAGCAGCAGGGCCTGCACCTCCGAGACGCCGGAGGCGAGGATCAGCGCTGCAGGAACCAGGGCGGCCAGCCGGCGCACGAGCAGCGGTGGGCGGCGCGGCGTGCGCACGAGCCCGTCGAGAACCATCTGCGAGGCCATGCCGCCGGTGGCGCAGCCGGCCAGCCCGGCCGCGAACAGGGCAACCGCGAAGGCGATGCCGGCGGCCGGACCCAGCAGCGGGGCCAGGGTGGCGTGGGCCTGCGCCAGCGACGGCACCCCCAGCCCGCGGCCGGCGAAGGCTGCCGCGGCCATCAGCAGGATCGCCGCGTTGACCAGCAGGGCCAGGTTGAGCGCCACCGCGGTCTCCACCGTGGCCCGGCGCAGCAGGCGGCGGGCCGACAGCCCGGGAGCCCGGCGGCTCAGGATCAGGCCGCTGTGCAGGAACAGGTTGTGCGGCATGACGACCGCACCGAGCACGCCGAGGGCGACCGGCAGCGACTGCGCGTCCAGCCCGCCGGGGACGAGCCCGCGCAGAACGGCGCCGTCGGGGCGGGACAGCCACAGCTCGAGGACGTAGCCGCCCGCGACCACGCCGAGCAGGCCGAGGATGGCCAGCTCGAGCGGCCGGCAGCCGCGGGTGCCGAGGGCCAGCAGGGCGGCCGCCAGCACGGCGCCGACGAGCACGGCGGCGAGCAGGTCCAGGCCGAACAGCAGCTGCAGCGCCACGACGAGGCCGAGAAACTCCGCGGTCTCGGTGACGAGGACGGCGGACAGGGCGACCACGGCGTACGCCCGGCGCGGGACCGGTGGCAGCCGCGCGCCCAGCACGGCGGCCAGGTCGTGCCCGGTGGCGACCCCGACCCGGACGGACAGGTGCTGGAGCAGCAGTGCCAGGCCGTTGGCGGCGACGAGCACCCACAGCAGCCGGGGGCCGAACTGGCTGCCGGCGGCGATGTCGGTGCCCCAGTTGCCGGGGTCGACGTAGCCGACGCTGACGAGGAACGCCGGCCCGGCGAACGCCGCCAGAGCACGCAGACCGCGGATCCGCGGCACCGGCACCGGCACCGGCACCTGCACCGGCACCGGCTGGGGCCCGGGGCCGGCAGGCCGGGCCGCCGGTGGCGTCATGGTCGTCACGGCGGTCCTCTTTCACGGCAGCTCGGCGGGCGCGCGGGGTGGGTCGTGAGTCGGCGAGGCGGCCGGGGCGGTCCGCCCCGGCCGCCCGCGGCTACTCCTTGTGCAGCACGTCCTGCACCTTGCCGGCGACCTTCTCCACGACGTTCGGGATCTCGGTGGTGCCGTAGAGCCGCGAGTCGGGGTGGGTGGGCGGCGGCATGGGCGCCGACGTGGTGGGGCCGACGTGGTAGCTGAACTCGCCGTGGCCGTCCGGGGTCGGGCCGCTGGCCCAGCGGCCCGAGTCGGCCGTCTCGCCGTCGGAGAAGTTGAGGTACTGGTGCCGCACCTCGGCCACCTCCTCGGACTGCGGGAAGTTGCTCGGCACCGGCAGCTGCTCGTAGCCGTCCGCCTTGAGCTCCTCGATCGCCGCGAGCCACTGGTTCTGGTGCATGGTGTCCCGGGCGATGAGGAAGCGGAGCAGGTCGCGCACGCCGGAGTCATCCGTCATGTGGAACAGCCGGGCGGCCTGGACGCGGCCCTGCATCTCGGCGTTGGCGTTGGCGGTGAAGTCGGCCAGCAGGTTGCCGCTGCAGGTGATGAAGGCGCCCTGCCAGGGGTTGCCGTTGCTGTCGACCGGGCGGGCGCCCGCACCGGCGACGATGGCGTGCTGGACGTCCATGCCGCCGATGACGGCCGCGACGGTCGGGTCGTCCTGCAGCGCGTCCTTGGTGACGCCCAGCGGCGCCTTCTCCAGCAGCTGCGCGATCATGGTCGCGAGCATCTCGACGTGGCCCATCTCCTCGGCGCCGATGCCGAAGACGAGGTCGCGGTACTTGCCGGGAATGTGCATGTTCCAGGCCTGGAACATGTACTGCATGGCGACGCTGATCTCCCCGTACTGGCCGCCGAGCACCTCCTGGAGCTTGCGGGCGTAGACGGCGTCGGGCTGGTCGGGAGTCGCCTTGTACTGCAGCTCCTGGCGGTGGAAGAACACGGTGCCTCTCCTTCGGTCGTCCGGGTGTCGAGGTCCCGATGCCCCTGCGCCGGCGACCGCGACGGCCCGGCCGGGCCAGCCGGTGGCCCCGCCGTGCCAGCCTGCTCAGGCCAGCGGGAGCACGACCCGCACGCGCCGCCCGCCGGTCGGGCCGGTGGTCGTCTCGACCGAGCCGCCGGCCCGCTGGACGAGTCGCCGCACGATGCCCGCGCCGAGCCCGTCCCCGAGGCGGGGGACCGGCACCGCCGCCGGCTGGTCCGTCACCGTGAGGGCCAGGGCGCTGCGGCGGCGCTGGGCGAGGACCTCCACGTCGGCCGTCGGGGAGCCGTAGCGGCAGGCGTTCTCCACCAGGTTGGTGAGGATCTGGCGCACCACGGTGGCGTCCAGGTGCACCAGCGCGGCGTCGTCGTCGACGACCAGCCGCAGCCGGCCCGGGGACAGCCCGGCCGCGCTGGCCGCCGCGTGCACCACGTCGGGCAGCCAGACGTCGTACGCCGGACGCCCCGGCCCGGCCGGCCGGCACTGCGCGCGGAGCTCCTCGATCAGCGACTGCAGGTGCTCGGCGTGCTGCTCGACCAGGCGCAGCGCCTCGTCGCGCTCGTCCGGGCGCAGGCCGCTGCCCGAGCGGGCGGCCCGGGCCAGCGCGCGTACGGAGGCCACCGGGCTGCGCAGCTCGTGGCACAGGGCGTCGAGCGTGCGGGAGGGGCCGGCGGACGGCCGGCGAGGGAGGCGGAAGGCCAGGCGCACGTCTCCTCCAGGTGGTGAGGCGTGACCCGGCGCTGCCCGGGCACCGGCGGGTCAACCGGACGAGGGGTGACAGGCGGCATGTCCACGCAGCCCGTACGCGTCCTGCTCGTGGACGACCACCCGGCGTTCTCGCGCGGGCTGGCCCTGCTGCTGGCCGCCGAGGCCCGGGAGCGGCTCGAGGTCGTCGGCCAGGTCGACGACGCCGCGCAGGCGGTCGCGACGGCCCGGCGGGTGCGCCCGGACCTCGCGCTCGTCGACCTGTCCATGCCGGAGCCCGGTGGGCTGGCCGCCGTGCGGGCGCTCACCCGCGAACTGCCGGCCGTGGCCGTGCTCGTGCTGTCGGGCCTGCTGGAGGACGAGCCGGCCCTGGAGGCGCTGCGGGCCGGCGCCCGCGGCTTCGTGCCCAAGACCAGCGACCCCGCCTCGCTGGTGTCGCCGCTGCTCGCGGCGGCCGACGGCTGGGCGCTGCTGCCGCCGCGGCTGCTGGCCCGGCTGGTGTCCCACGGCGCTCCGCGGGCGGCCGGGCTGCGCGCCCAGCTCGACGAGGACCAGGTGGCCCTGTGGCGCATGGTCGCGCTCGGCCACTCCGCCGAGCAGGTGGCCACCCGGCTCTACGTCTCCGAGCGCACCGCCAAGCGCATGGTCGCCGGACTGCTGGAGCGGCTCGGTGCGTCCACCCGGATGGAGGCCGCCGCCCTGGCCGGTCGCGCCGGGCTGCTGGACTGACCCGACCGGGCCAGCGGCTGGCCCGGCCGGGCAGGGTGAGCGGCCCGGGCGCGGA